>JBGOWS010000203.1:0-4371 GCA_041478735.1 Thermodesulfovibrionia bacterium
ATCATCGCCTGTGAGATCCCATGTGTATTTGCCCTCTGCTGAACGTTTGAGTTTAATCTTAACAGACTTTTTGGGTTTTACCTGTTGTATTTCAGGCTGTTTCTTGAACTGGAAGTTCTTATCATCTTCAGAAAAGACAGGGCCTAAAAGAATAACAAAAATAAATAAAACTGTTAAAAGAAAAATTCTTTTCTGCATCATTTTATTAGACCTAATTTTGACTTAAGATCCTTTTGAATTCTTCTCTACGAGGCATAGACCATCAATATCCCTTATATTTATTTGTTATCGGGAAACGTCTATCTTTTCCAAAGGCCCTTTGGGTTATCTTTATTCCTGGAGGCGCCTGCCTCCTTTTATATTCACTTGTATCAATCATCCTGATGACCTTCTGTGCACATTCAACCTCACAGCCAAGAGACAATATTTCTTCAAAACTCTTATCCTCTACTATATATGCCTTTAGTATGGGATCGAGCACGGTATAAGGCGGAAGTGTGTCTGTATCCTTCTGATCGGGCTTAAGTTCTGCCGATGGTTCTTTCCGGAAAACTCTTTCAGGTATTACAGTCCTGCCAGCTTTATTATTCTTCCACTTGCAGAGTTCATACACCATTGTTTTCGGAACATCCTTTATTACCGCAAACCCCCCTGCCATGTCACCATAAAGGGTTGCATATCCAACACTCATCTCTGATTTATTCCCTGTCGTCAGGACCAGCCATCCAAATTTATTTGAGAATGCCATAAGGATATTACCCCTTATCCTTGCCTGGATGTTCTCCTCTGTTGCATCTGCCGGTAAACCGTTGAATTCCTTTTTCAATGTACCGAGATAGCTCCGGAATATGATAGCAATAGAAACTTCTATTACCTTTATCCCCAGATTGCCTGCAATGGCATGAGCATCTTCTCTGCTCTCCCTTGATGTATATGGAGAGGGCATTACGAGACCTGTCACATTCTCCTTACCGAGTGCATCTACCGCAATAGATGCAACGAGTGATGAATCGATACCACCACTAAGTCCTATAACAACACTTTTAAATCCATTCTTTTTGACATAATCGGATGTGCCAAGTGCAAGAGCTGTATAGACCTCTTGTAATGGTTCTAAAACCGTGTAACTTATTGATGGCAAACGAGTTAACTTTTCTATTTTTTCCCCCGGTTTCTTTTCAACAGGGATAGTGATTTTTTCAACAACTCCCTTCCCAAGTTTAATTGCCTCCTGTCTCCTGCGTGGAGCATGAAGCCTTTTCATCATTACATCCTCAAGGTTTAAATCGGCAACGATCAGGTCTTCTTCGAACTGTTTTCCCCTTGCGATTACCGTGCCATTCTGGTCAAGGATAATGCTATGGCCATCGAATACAAGCTCGTCCTGTCCTCCAATCGTATTCAGATAAGCCACTATAGCTATAGTGTCAGAGGCCCTGGTCGAAAGCATATTTTCTCTGAATTTCCCCTTACCAATATGATATGGTGATGCATTAATATTTATAATCACCTCAGCTCCCGCGAGGGCCTGTATCCTTGAAGGCCCTTCCGGATACCAGATATCTTCACATATATTGACACCTATCCATGCATCACCAATCTGATATATAGGACATCTTGTGCCAACCTGGAAATACCGATATTCATCAAATACCCCATAGTTTGGGAGGTACATCTTGTGATAGGTACCGATAAGTGTCTTGTTGTAAATTATTGCAGCAGCATTATAGATATCTTCTCTTCTGTCAACAAAACCAACTATTACTGTTATATCACCTGTATTTTCCTGCACATTTTTCAGGGCATCAAGGTTATCTTCTATGAACTGGGTTTTTAACAGTAGATCTTCAGGGGGATAACCTGTTATTGCAAGTTCAGGAAATACAACTACCTTAGCGCCGGCTTTTTTTGCCTTTTTAATATAATTAATAATCTTTGAGACATTACCCTCAAAATCTCCGACAGTAGGGTTAATCTGTGCAAGTGCGATCCTGAGTGTCCCCATTTATATTCCCATCCACATCGAATATTTTCAAAAAAGTTCGTTTTTGTGAATCACTACTAATATCAAGCGCTGTAGAGGATTTATTGCAACCCCAGCTATCTTTTAGCTCCTTTGGGTTTTATTATATTCTTTTTAAGTTTTATGAGCAATAACAAATAATTTTCCTTCCCTGATACCAAATAAGCGACAGGCAATCTAATCATTTTGATGGAGACTTACGTTTTTCATTAGTGAAAATGTAATTGGTATAACAATATGTCCATCTACACGCGGGAAAGGGGCAGCCTTTGCGATTATATTCAGGGCTGCTGAATCGAGGATTTCAGAGCCCGAGCTTTTTTCTACTCTGACATTTTTAGGATATCCTTGACTGTTAATGGTGAAGACTGTTATTACTGTCCCTTCAATCCCCTTTTTCCTTGCAAGAAAAGGATAAGTTTTTGCCTTTTCAATGGCAGACCTTATGAAAGCGTAAATAGAATCTGCGCCACATTTACCAGAACCTCCTTTAGTGTTATCCAGGATTTTGTCACCAGATTGGCTTTTTGATATCAACTCTTCGGAAGGAATCTGTCCTGTTATACGACTTACCGAGATGGCTGTGCTCGCTTTACTGTTTCCAGGGATGGCATTGGTAGCAGAGGGATTAGAGGGATTAGCAGGGGTGTCATTGCGAGCCCCTTCGCTTGTCATTGCGAGTCCCGACATAAGTCGGGGCGAAGCAATCTTACGGCTCAGGGTAGGCTCCGGCGAAGCAATCTTGTCCATGTACACCCCCTCCCTAACCCTCTTCCCTCGAGGGGGAGGGAAGGGTGGGGGGAGAATTTTATCTTCACCTTTTTTTGTACGTTGGGAAGTTATTGAAGTGATGCCTGTCATTTCTTTAAACAGGGAGACCATCATATAACTTTCAGGGACACGGCATGCCGTGTCCCTGGCACTGCTTCCTACAATAAACGCAGAGGTGATAATCATTGTGTGAATCATTATAGAGATAAAAATGTTGTGCCTGATTCCCATTGTTTTAAAGGGATATTTTAATGCCTCCAAAGATGGAAAACCCTGGAGTCCCGTAGCTACCTGCTTCTTCGTAGTCCTCGTCAAAAAGGTTATCAACCCTTGCAAATATAGTTAGTCCCTTTGTCATCTTGTAACTGCTGCTTAAATTAACAAGGGAGTAAGATGAGAGATTTCTTCTTACAGATGAATCATATCTTTCGCTGACAAAAGTGTAATTAGCAATCACAGACATATCCTCCGTTGAAAACTCTGCTGACAGATTGAGCTTATCGTTTGGTCTTAAGGGCAGACTCTGTCCTGTGGCCTTATCCTCGGTGTCGAGATATGTGTAGCCTCCCTTGATGTTTATATTGTCTGTCACCTTTATTGAGGCATCTACTTCGATGCCTTTGACTTCTGCTTTTGCTAAATTCACCGGAGGCCATCCGGAAATCAGGTCATCATATTTTTGGTCAAAATATGTCGCTGAAAGCATAACTTTTTTATTTAAAAAGTCTTTTTCAATGCCTGCCTCCCATGAATTAGTTTTTTCAGGTTTCAAATTGGGATTACCTCCCCCGCCCCATATTGGATCAGCAGGCCAGAATAGCTCATTAAAGTTAGGAGACCTGAAGCCTGTACCATAACTGCCTTTAATTCTAAGTTCAGCAGGCTTGATATTATATACCGCACCAACTCTGTATGTTGTCTTGCTTCCAAAGGTCTCATGGTTGTCAAATCTTAATCCTGCATTAAAGACGAGGTCTTCTTTAAGAAGCTTTAGTTTATTGTTGAGATAAAGGGCTTTATTTTCTATAGTTTTGTCAAATTGTCCCTTATTTTCGCCTTTCTCTTTTCTATATTCAGCACCAGCGGTTAATATATATAAATCAGATATATAGAGATTGTGCTGCCAGTCGATTGTGTCGATGGATGTACTTATGTCAGCATTGTTAAATGCAATTTCAGGGTCTCTGAACTTCAGAGAGTCCAATGCTGTCGACACCGTTAATATCTGCTCCCACATATTTAAAAGATAAAGCTTTCCCTTACCCGAAAATACATAGTGGTGTCCATGCTGGACAGAATTCAAATTATCAACTGCCTGTCCCGCAAAAAAATTGAAGTCATCAAGTTCGGAGCGGTCATAATAATATTTACCTGTAAATTCTAATTCAAATTTTTCTGAGGGTCTCAACCCGAATTTTCCGGAGAGAGAGGTGTTTTTGTATCCGTCTCTCTCTGTGCCCTGTTTTGCGGCAGAGATTCCGTCTGTAGAGAAATATGAACCTGTTACTCTGTAGTTTAATTTCTTATCCCCACCCGAAGCTGTCACAGACGGTTTATATGTCCCGAAAGAACCGGAC
>JBGOWS010000252.1:0-3545 GCA_041478735.1 Thermodesulfovibrionia bacterium
CGCGCCTGAGAGGATTCGAACCTCCGACCCTCGGCTCCGGAGGCCGATGCTCTATCCACTGAGCTACAGGCGCAACTAACTACTAAGACAAACACCTAATCACTACAAACTTGCAGTGCAAAATTTATCTGGGGTGAGTGAGGGGACTTGAACCCCCAACACCTGGAGCCACAGTCCAGTGCTCTGACCGTTGAGCTACACTCACCATTCTATTTTACCAGCGCGCCTGAAGGGATTCGAACCCCTGACCTACTGCTTAGAAGGCAGTTGCTCTATCCTACTGAGCTACAGGCGCAACTAAAGTGTTAAGCTGGTTAGTGAATTTGTGAATAAGTTAAAATAAAATTATAAGGATTTATAAGAATTTATGTCAAGAACACGAATTGAATCATCTTAACCTAAAAGGTACTAATTAAATCAAAAAGCGAAAAGAGTGTCTTCTTCGTGGTCTTAATTATATGAATAACAGGGTAAGAGCGTGAGTAAATCCGTCAGGCTGTCTATCATATAATCAGCATCCAAAAGATACTGCTTTTCTCTAAAGCCGTATGTAACAGCAACTGTCTTTAACCCTGCCTTTTTACCTGCCTCTATGTCGTAGTTGCTGTCGCCTACTATCATGGATTCATCAGGGCTAACACCAAGCCTTGTAATTACATGAATGACTGGAATAGCAGAGGGCTTTTTTTCAGGAGTAGTATCGCTTCCAACAACGAGGTCAAAGTATTTTAACAGGTCTAACTTATCTAAAAGCCTTGTAGATAGAAGTTCCCTTTTATTGGATATCACCGCTTTTTTATAACCATTAAGTTTTTCCAGAGTTTCTCTGACATTAGGGTATATGCTGGAATAATCGACGAGATGTTCTGAATAATAGTCAAGGAACCTTTTTATTGCTTCATCCCTCATTTGAAATTTTTCATCGCCGAGTACTTTTTCTATGAGCCTTGTGACACCTTCTCCGACCATCTTTATTGTGTCTTCCACTGTAAGGTCTTTAAGGCCATATGGTTTTAGAGCGTAGTTCAGGGCATTTGTAATGTCCCTGCTGGAGTCAACAAGCGTTCCGTCGAGGTCAAATATTATGAGCTTAATTGTCATGAAAAATTATAGCATAGCTATGCAGAATTCAAAGGATGTTCCTTCACTCAAATCTGTTGTAAACTTATAATATAGGTGCTAATGTATTAAAATAGTATGCATTTTTCGGCGAAGAAAAATTAAGATTGGAGAACAATTTTATATGAAAAACACTGTTAAATATATTTTTGCACTTGTGGTCATTTCATTTATTATGACCGGTACTTCTTTTGCAATTAAAAGACCTCTAAAGACAGAAGAGGCAAAATCTGCTGATATAACAGGGACCTTTACCCTTATACTTTATGGAGGCAACTACTCAGATGACCTTGAAACAATTGCCATTCTTGATTACGAAGGAGACCAGTATAATTTCGAGCCATATGCACCTGAATTTGATTACAGGATTAAGAAAGGGGTACCTGCCAAAGAAGCACTGGAAGAAGCAAAAAAATTTGTCAGCTTTCACAATTCCTTCTGGCACTTCCAACTGAGCAGGATTATTGACAACAAAGGCGATACCATCGGATATGAATTGAGACCGTTATATCTTCCTCTTACATTTGGTGTCAGTGATGTTCTGGATGTTTATTACTGGCTCAAAGGAGGTAATAAGGTGAAAGTTACGATAAAGCTCATAGAACCAGTTGAAATGATGCGTTTACCAGCAGGTGATGTCGTAGGGGGAAAAGATTGACCAACCATTTAAAATATTTAAGGTTTGGAGGATTCCTTCAGAAGAAGAACAATTCAGCAATTGGAGAACTCGCCAGGGCCAAAGGCTGGCTTACTGAAGATGATATACAAAAGATATTAATAATTCAGGAAGATACGCATGAAAAATTTGGAGAGATTGCGTTAAGAGAGAAATATCTATCAAAGGCACAGGTAGAATTGCTCTTGAAAGAACAGGCAGACAGCCATATATTTTTTGGAGAAGTCCTGGTTCAGATTGGAGCCATCCCCGAGGAACAGCTTATAGAACAGCTAAAGGAATTCAATAAAATGGAACTCTTTAGCCGCAGATCATAAAATAAAATCACCTGTAAAAATCTCTCTGCATCTCTTTTCAAGTGGTACCCGAAATTCAATTTTGACTCTGGGATTATTCTGGCTTTTGTCTTCAGTTTTTGCTTCCCCGATGTATAGCTACTATTCCGCCCGCTAAAGTATAATGGGTAACATCTTTCCATCCGGCCGATTCAATAATACTGACAAGCTCCGGGGGAGAAGGGAAATCCCTTACTGTACTTCCCAAATATCTGTAAGCATAAGGGTTTGAACCGAAAACAAGAGAAACTAAAGGAACAATTTTTATAAGGTAAAAAGAATAAAGCTTATTAAGGAGCGGGTTTGTCAGGTGACTAAACTCAAGACAAATAAAACAGCCGCCGGGCTTTGTTACACGGTGAAATTCCTTTAATGCGTTTACTCTATTGTTGATATTTCTTAAACCAAAAGCAACGGTAACCGCATCAAAATGCGCATCTTTATAAGGAAGCCGCTCAGCATCTGCTTCCCTGAAGTTTATTCTGTCACTCAATCCAGCTTCCTTGATTTTCCGCATACCAATCTCAATAAGCTCACGAGAAAAATCTATCGCCTCAATGTAAGCCTTGCCCTGCCAGAACCTGCAAAGTTCAATAGCGGTATCTCCTGTACCTGTGCAGACATCGAGAATCCTCTGACAATTAATTCTCCCCGGGATCGAGTTGCAACGACCTGTCTCCAGCGCAACTCTTTTCCGCCACCTGATATCGAGACCAAGACTCAGTATGTGATTCAGAAGATCATAGCGAGTGGCGATATCAGAAAACATCTGTTTGACCTTTGCAGCATCCCGCTCTTTATAATCAACAAATCGCTTTACATCTTTTGCAGGAACTCTTTTCATAGCATCACTTCTCTTTTAGAATAGTCCTCTTTCTCAACTTCGAACACTTGCAAGATTTTTTATGTCTTTGTCTTATTTGTTTAAAGCTCTCAACTATTATTTTGCCCATATTAGCAGCTTCCTGATAAAAGATATTTCTTAATTCATTATGACTCCAGTCAGGTCCAACCCCTTCAGCTCGATTAACAACAAGGTAAAGGCCGGCATAACAAGCTCCTATCTCCCTGGCCAGATATACCTCTGGACAGAGGCTCTGCCCGATCACATCCCCGCCCAGAGACTCTATCATCCTAACCTCAGCCCGGCTTTCAAAATGCCTGCCATCGGTTACAACGTATATCCCATGGTTTACCTGTTTCTCTGGAAGCATTCCTGCAGTCATTTCAGCAAGCAGTTTTGCAAGTTCAGGACAGACTGGATCACGCATAATAAGTAAATACCTGTCGGACAGGCAAACATCCTTTCTCAAGGAAAGATCAATATAGTCAACCGGAATTATAAAGCTGCGTAACTTAAAATCCTTTCTGATTGCCCCAACCCCTCCTTCAGAAAGGATGGTCTTAACACCAGC
>JBGOWS010000162.1:0-5236 GCA_041478735.1 Thermodesulfovibrionia bacterium
ACAATAGGATTATAAAATCTTTCTCTTTCCCGATTAAGGGTCCTCTACTCCAAATTACAAAGAGGGAAACTTAATTTAGTTTGCGATGTTATGATATTTCTGAGCATTAAAAATAAGTTTGCGATGTTATGATAGCAATCAGTTTACCCGCTTGGTTGCATTCTTTTGAAAACTTATTTGATTTATGTGCAGATTTAAGCAACCAATTCAATATTCACAATCAAAGATGGGCATTCCGGGATGCTATTTTTAAACTTAAACAACGATATTGCGAGGAAGTTCTTAAAGATTCTAAACTGGCTAATAATATTGATCTTGACTCACCCATACCCTTTAATTTTCAGCACCTGCTAAATTCATTAAAAAATCTAAACAGTGAGACTGTTGATAGTAATGACAAACCAGCATACGCTACAGACGGTCAACATGATATGTTTAAAGAGATCATTGATTATAAGCCCAAGGAAAGAGGGAAGATTACCGGGGGGGCATTAAATGGCGAGCTTGACCGATTAGTGCTTAGAGTTGAATCACGATCTAAAGACCCTCGATATGCCTTTATGTTTCAGTATGAAGAGCCTAAGAAAGGCGCTCTTGAAGAATTGGTAAAACAAGTAACTGGGTTTGTTGATGATTCACCTTCTCCCATTACTGTGTATGATTTGAGCTACTTGCCTTCTGAAACAGTAGGAACTGTTGTTGCAACGATATCGCGTATTATTTTTCAGGTGCATTTCTTATCAAAAAGAAGGGAATCTGTTCCAACTCTTATTGTTTATGAAGAAGCACACAATTATATTTCTCACAGAGGACGCGGCGCATATGGTGATGCACGAGAAGCGGCAGAGAGGATAGCAAAGGAAGGTCGTAAATTTGGGATAGGTCTTTTAGTGGTTAGCCAAAGACCAAGCGAATTGAGTGACACGTTACTTAGTCAATGCAATACCTTTTTATGTATGCGATTAGCAAACTCCGTTGATAAGAATCATATTTTATCTTTATTGCCTGACTCCATGAGTAGTATGGTGGATATCCTTCCTATACTGCCAAGAGGTCATGTGTTAGCTGTGGGGCAAGCTACGAAAATGCCAATAAGACTATCGGTGACAAAGATTGATAACGATGCTCATAAACCCGATAGTGATGACCCGCCTTTTGGGGAAAAATGGAATGTTAAGATAGAAGAAAGAAGTATCCCTAATATTGAAGAAGTATGCAATAAATGGATTCGATCTGAAAAGCCGGATTCTGATGCAAAAAAATAAAAAAGAGGATGGCACATTATCCGAAGGGGCAGAGGGCAGGAGATTAAGGTTGTCGAAAAAGTAAAAATTAATGCTTAACCCCGGCGATTTTTTAGAGAACAAATACCGCATAGACCAAGCACTAAGCAGGGGTGGTTTCGGTCGTGTCTGGAAAGCCTACGATACGATCCTTGAAAGAGAGGTCGCTATCAAGGAACTGCTTGAGGTCGAGCAGGAACAATTAGAGAGCTTTGTAAAGGAAATGCAGACTCTTGCAAAGCTTGATTGTGAGAAAGTAATAAAGATTAATCAGGCTATCCCTTCAGAAAATAATTTTTTTCTTGTAATGGAATATTGCCCATTAGGCATTAGGCAGCTTATGGAATCTTCTTAAAGCGGAAGGGAAACTACCGATTGAAAAGGCTGTAGAATATGCAATCGAAATATGCACGGGGCTTTCAATTATCCACCAAAATCATAGCGACTGCGGGACTGAAGAAAGTACCGGAGTATCTTTCAGTGGACTGGATACTTGGAGTATTCGGGACTAACAGAAAAACAGCGCAAAAGCATTATAGAGAGTTTGTCAAGGAGGGTATAAACAGAAAGTCACCGTGGAGAAAGCTTCAAGGACAGATATTGCTTGGGGAAGACAGTTTTGTAGAAAAATTCAAGGACTTATTAGGAAATAAAAAGGCTATAAAGGAAATTCCACGGCAGCAACGCTACGCAGGTAGACCGAACCTGAAAGAGATTTTTAACCCTAAAAACGGCAGTTGAAATATGCCCCAAAAGATGTCATATCCTTGCTCATTTCGAGCACTTGGCGTATGATAACAAGAAACCAGTTAATAATATTGTTGTCGAGGACGCTTCGCGCCTCGACAACGCTGCGGATGAGGAGAATCCGCTGGTTATTCGGCGCAAAGCGCCTCACAACCAGCGGATCGAACAGACACCCTTCAGGCGCTCCTCATCCGCAGCGTTAAGCACATGTGATAAAAGGAGGATCAATGATACTGGTCGTCAACAATGAACTGACAACTTTCGAAAAGGTCATTCCTGCTACCTTCATTGAACTGAACATATGGGAGAGAAAACATATCCAAGAATGGATAAGACAGGCCCCTGACATCTTAGGAGAAGAACTGCTCGTCGTCAGTATCGAATTTGATCGTTTCAAGAACTCCGATGACAGATTAGACGTTCTCGCTATTGACAGACAAGGTAACTTGGTTGTGATAGAGCTAAAAAGAGACCCTTTTGCCAGCTATGCCGACCTTCAAGCCATTAGATACGCGGCTATGGTTTCGTCCATGACCATTGAGAAGCTTTTACCCTACTATACAGGCTATCAGAAGAAATACTTGCAAACAGAGAACCCAACAAAAGATAGCTCGACTACAAACATCCAAGAATTTGTGAACAGGGATACTTTTCAGGAGCTCTCCAATAAACCACGTATTATTCTTTGTTCAGAGGATTTCTCCCAAGAACTTACGACGACAGTTCTGTGGCTGAATCAAAACGGCCTTGATATTTCCTGCGTAAGAATCAAACCGCACAGAATAGGGGATAAAATTGTAATCGTTCCAAACAAAATCATACCACTTCAAGAAGCAAAACAATATCTGATTGATATCCAGAAAAAGGAAGAAACTGAAGATAGCGGCTCATCGTCATATAGGCCAAGAACGATGAAAATTCTCATAGAGAACAAAATCATGAAAGAAGGGGATAGGATATTGCTGAAGAATGCGTTGCCGAGCTACATGAAATACGAGAAGGATAACCCCGAGTACTCGGCAACGATCACCGGTAAACTGGGGCAAAGCAACGCTATAAGGTGGGATAAAGACGGCCAGGAGTACTCAATTTCCGCATTGACTTGGAGCTTGTTTAAAGACGAGCATCCCGAAAAGAAAGATCCAGGAGGCGTAAACGGGAACTGGCATTGGGTTGATAAAAGTGGTACCTCACTGTGGCAATTGGCGGAGAATTTTCTTGCTGGGCAAATAAAGAAATAGAGGAAGGCTTAACAAGGGAAAGTAGTAGGGTCACATCTTGAATTGTGAATTGGTAGTTTGAAATGCGATAGTTCGGTAAACCAAAAGAAAAGAAAAAAGACGGCGAAGCAAAGCATAACAAAAAAAATTAACCAGACGGAGCTGGTTATTTTTATGGTTGTACGAATAAATAAGATGATATTTAAAGAAAAGGCGGCATGGTCGTCGATAACTAAAACACAGGAAGGAGAAAATTCATGAACGCTGAGGGAACAGTAATGAAGAAATTAATTGGTACGTTTCTGTTGGTGAGTTTTTTGGCAGCTTTTTCAAGCTGTGGCTACAAATCAATTAAACATGGGTCTGAGATTTCCGAGGGTGAAGTTGAAGGAATAGCTGATGGGAAAACAACTAAGGATGAAATATACATTAAATTTGGAGAACCAAAAAAGATATTAGAGGATGGGAAAGTTTTTATTTATAATTGGGTCCGAGGCTCAAAATGGCATATTTTAGGCTTCGGTTCAGGGAGTGCTTATGGCACAAGCCTGATAGTCACCTTTGATGAAAGAGGCATTGTTAAAGGTCATCGAATCACGCGCGGCGAGGTAGAAGGTGGCACTCAAGTCCATGACTAACTAAAGAAATATGTCATCTGTCGTAAGAAACTAAACTGGAGGCATTCATGAGCAAATCTGTTGTGTCCGCTAAATTCTGCAAAATAAGACAGAAGCAAGTTTCCGTTGAAATGAAGGCCGTGCAAGGGCTTGATTCGTCAAGCCCACAAGAATATGTCGCAAATGCCTGCCTCGCCAAAGATGCATTGAAATGCCTCGAATTAAATTGCACTTTTGCGACTTTAGGTAGTCAATATCCTTTTTAGATGCGCATGCAAAAAGGAAGTCAGTGTTAGTAAGCCGGCCATGACAGGAGGAATAATTATGAATTGCGATAACTGCAAAGAAGCATTAGTTGAACACTCGCAACTACTCGATTCCAAAAGTTTGAAAGCAATAATAATTTATAATCTGTGTCCCAAATGCGGGCAACGCTTTGATTTATTAGGCTATCGCATTGCGGCTCACCAAATTGAAGACATAAAGACAGCAATAAATCAATTTCTTACATAGGCATGGCCCACATCGGATAACACAACATTGGTACTCAGCCACTTCAGGAATTGGAAGACAATGAAAAGCAAGGCAGCGTATAACAATAAATCAATCGAGGCGACAGGTAATAGCCTCTGTGGTTTCTTTCAAAGGCTGGTTGCCCCTGCGCTTCATTTTGAGCGTTACGTAGTTCTCTTGTAAATCTTCACTTCTTTCAACGCGTCGAAAAGGTTTAGTTGTAGGTGTAATCGAAATCCTTTCCGAATTGAGCATCTTAAAATAATCCACACCCTGGAACTTTTTGAAAACCTCTTCTGTCTAATTAACCAAGACCGGTCAGAAAAACAAAATAAACTGGATTTACCCCTGGATTCCCGCTTTCGCGGGAATGACAAAAGGGGCGGGAATGACGAAACAGAGGAAACAAAGGAGGTTTGAGATGAGAACGAAATATTTTTTAATTGCTTTAGTGGTTATGGTTTTGATGGGGATTGGTTATAGTGCAATGGCACTTTCAGAAAGGTCGGAATCGGCTCGTACTGATGACAGAAAATCTAAAGTCCTTTCTACTGGATTGGAAGATCAGACAGGGGTGGCATTAACTATCTATAATGTTAACCTCGGGCTTGTGAAGGACCAGAGGGAGATAAAACTTACAAAGGGGACAGGTGAGTTGAGGTTTATGGATGTGGCATCACAGATAATACCGACGAGCGTCCAGATAAAATCACTGCTAGCCTAAGTTTCCTACTTATTTGACAATCTTGGGACTTGTAAGTGTAAAAAGTACCGACTTTTCTGACAAAACTGATATCTGCAAGATTGTACCCGCTGTATACACTGACAGGGATCTGTAGTCAATATGGAGGAGGAA
>JBGOWS010000124.1:0-6487 GCA_041478735.1 Thermodesulfovibrionia bacterium
CCCAAAGCTTTTGTTTTATCATTTCCTTACCCCCCTTCTTGGTTTTTTTAACCCTTGTGGTAATATTTTATATCACCGCAAACCTTTTAACCAGAAGGGGTTTTACTATCTTAGAGGTTCCTATATCTATTTCAGGGTTGTGAGAACATGCTTACCAGGAAAGGGAATTATAGTTGGCCCAGATTATTCATAGCGAACTCTGTTCCAATGTTTGTCATTTTCCGGCTTGACCCCCGTATCCCCTGATCGCAGTCGAGGGCAGGCAAGTACGGGGCAGGCTCCAAATCCAGTTCCTGAACGATAAAGGTGAGCGAAAAATTTCGGGAATATTTAACTTCGGAACGATTTGATTTAAGATATATTCGGTAGTGCGAGGTATAAGATTATGGATTTGCTGTTAAAAGGAGTGGCAAAATAAGAGCCACTTTTAGTGGTTGGGCTCGTTGATACCGGGACTGTTGAAAAGGCGAGGTTGATTCACGACACTTATCCAACTGCTTCTGCAGTCCTTGGCCGGACGATAAGCGGGGCCATCCTTCTTTCTTCTCTTCTCAAGGAAGGGCAGAGGGTGATCCTTCAGGTGGTAGGAGATGGCCCTATCAAAGGGATTGTTGCTGAGGCAGACTGGCTTTGCAGGGTGAGGGGCTATGTGAAAAGGCCGCATATTCATCTTGGGCTCAAGGATGGTAAGCTGGATGTGGGTAGGGCTGTTGGAAAGGGTTTCCTGAATGTGATAAAAGACCTTGGGCTGAGGGAACCTTACCAGGGGAGCGTTTCTTTACAGACAGGCGAAATTGCTACAGACCTTGCATATTATTTCAACACCTCTGAACAGATTCCCGCTGCTGTCTCCCTCGGGGTACATGTCGACGTTGACAACTCTGTGAAGGCAAGCGGTGGATTCATGGTTCAAGTCCTCCCTGGTGTGAAGGATGAGACAATAGAGTATCTGGAGAAAAGATTGAAAGGGCTTCGCCCTGTAAGTTCTATGATCCTGGAAGGTCTCGGTCCAAAGGAGATAATGGAGGAGGCTGTTGGCCTCCCTGTCGATGTGCTGGAGAGTAAAGAAGTTCTTTATTATTGTCCATGTAACAAGGATAGAGTCCTTGATACAATAGTAACCCTTGGTAAAGAAGATATGCAGGATATTGCCTGTAGAGGTGAGACTGTAGAGGTCGAATGCCAATTCTGTAAAACAGAATATACTATTTCGCAAGAAGAAATTTTATCTCTTCTAAAGTCTATAGATTCTATGAGTAAAAAGCCCGTGATATAGACGCAAATAAGCGTTCTGCAATTCTTCTACGCAAGACCTGAATAAGATTCACGAAGCATCCTCATATTGAGAGATGATTACCTGCTTGTAGGGAAGGGAATTTGTGCTTAAAGATAAGAAAGCCCTTTGCTCTTCTGTCTTTTCTGTTGTTTCATCCTTTGTGAAATTCTCTGCTCTACTGTGGTATCCTTGTTCGTGTCATGATATTGCAGTTTTAATGTTTATTAATCGTATCACAAGATGAACAGGGATTCCCGAATAGTACCGAAGAAGGGCACTTTGTGGCAGGATCTTTTGCGGACAACCGACCTCGCCCTCGGTACCGGCGCGCTGCTTCCCATGCCAACCGATTATGAATTCATCGAAGACGGCGGGATACGGTTCTTTGTAAGGATTCTTTCAAGTCTGCAGCGAAAGGATGAGGCCAGGCAGAAGCAGCAGGAGTCTTCCGCAACGGGAATGGCCATGAACCCATTTCTCCCTTATGAGAAAGCCCTTTTTGTAGCCGATATTTCTGACACCCACGTTGCCCTCCTCAATAAATTCAATGTAGTGGAACATCATCTTCTCATCATCACCCGGCATTTTGAGGATCAAGAAACCCTGCTTACCCTGCAGGACTTTGAGGCGCTCTGGGCATGCATGGCCGAATACAACGGACTCGGTTTTTACAACGGCGGAGAAGCAGCTGGCGCCAGCCAGCAGCACAAACACCTCCAGATGGTTCCACTCCCACTTGTCCCGGAAGGTCCGGAGGTTCCCATAGAGCCCTTAATCGCCAGGGCGAGGTTCGAAGACCGTCTTGGCATCATCCCCGGGGTTCCTTTTCTGCATGTTTTTGTCCAGCTTGAACGTGATATTGTGGCTTCACCACTCGATGCTGCCAGAAAAACATTCGAGCTTTACGCCGCTATGCTTGACCGGGTGGGTTTGGAACCTCCTGTTGCTGAAGGTACGAAACTGCAGTCTGTACCTTACTGCTTTCTCACGACACGGCAGTGGATGCTCCTTATCCCGAGATCCCGGGAGTTTTTTGACTCGATTTCGATCAACTCTCTCGGTTTTGCCGGCGCCCTCCTGGTGAGAAACAGGGAGCAGATGGACCTCCTCAAAAAGTGCGGCCCCATGGCAGCATTAAAGAGCGTCGCCCTTCCTGTTTAAACGAAATCTGCTATTAACCCAAAAATGCAATTATGAAAAAAAGAAGGCGGGCATGTGTGCAGAAAAAGCTTTACTTTTTCGCTCCAGCGAATCCGACGAGGCGGACGCCACCTTTGTAGGACATTTGTTTACCGAATTGACCTGTTCGTTTTTATGCATAACAAATATATCGCATTTAAAGCCAAATTGCGATTGGTAAAGGTTTTTCTGCATATAGGCCTGTCAGTAAATGCATTTTTCGGGTTAAATAGATTAAATTCTTCAAAGAAGGGTTTAGTGGCTGGATGAGCTTCATAATATATAGGCAATGCGTCTCCTGCGACAAGAAGCTTAGCATTGCCGCAGGAGACAGCGCGGTTTAGCCTTCACAGCATACGCGTTTCATTCTTTTCTTCCCTGTAGGGGAAACGGCCATGACGACCTCGACCTTGTTCCCGCAGAGGCTGCAGCGCCTTATCTTGTTTTTTGCATCTGCCCTTGCCGCAACATTGGTCTTTGACTTTCCATTTTCTGCCATACTGATCCCTCCTTTCAGTTTTCAAGTGAATAAGTAAAACGTCACAAATTCCCTTTCCACGTTCACCAGGCACGCAGTTCATCTATCGATTATCCTTTGATGGATTGGTGCAACTGGTGCGGGCTTAACGCCCGTCAGGAAATTTCATAAACTTATAATTTAATACAAACTGAAAAGTGTTGTCAATGGATGTTTTTCGCGCCTGCTTTTCGCGCATTCTTGGATCACATTCTTTGCTTTTCCGCGAGAGATTGATAAATAGTACCGTCCTTTTTACGATTTTGCTATTTCACAAGAAGAAATTTTATCCCTTCTAAAGTATATTTTCCCCATGATCCATTTTCCTTTACACCGGCCAGAGTTTATAATTAACTATCGTGGTATCTCACAAATGACTTTACACTTTGGTCATTCCGGATCAAGTCCGGAATGACGGCTCCCAAATTAATGTAAAGATATGTTAGGGACAGCACACTGGCATTTATAAATAGAAAAATAAGTAGAAAACAAGATGAAACTTACAACACAGAATATTTATGATTTTTACTATCCGTCACAATGTGAAAGGCGCCTATTTTATTGTTTTACCGGAGAAGAAGAGGCACCACCCGGACCATTTGAACAGGTGTTATTCGGGCTAGGAAAGAGACATGAGAAAAACGATATAAACTCTCTGGGTGAATATGTTGATGTGTCTAAGGTGATGCGAGACCAACAGGCAAAAAAGACAATTGAGTTGATTAAGGGCAATACACCTATAATCTATCAAGGTGTACTTGTGTCTGATGAAATAATTAACGGTTCTCAGGTAAACATTACAGGCATTCCGGATATTATGATACGTGAAGGTCCCTCTTATGTTATCAGAGATTGCAAACTCGCCAGACACGTTGATGAGGAAAGGCATCCTGAGATTCTTGCCCAGCTACAGATATACGGATATTTGTATGAAAGAAACACAGAAAAGAAACCCGTTAAACTTGAGGCACTTTTAGGGGATAGCTCAATCGTTGAGATCCCCTATGATAGGGATGCAGCTATAAAAATCCTTAAGGGATTATTAGACATAATTTCTTCAACCGATATACCCTATTCCCCGGTAGGCTGGTCAAAATGCCAGGGCTGTGGTTTTGGCAGAATATGCCGGGACGTATCTGTGAAAAATAATGATGTAGCTCTTGTGTATGGTGTTGATCAAAACCTTGCCAGAGTCTTAAGGGATGAAGGTATACTGACCGTTGAGCAGTTACTTAACAAATACGATAAAGCTTCACTTAGTGAATTAAAAATACCCTGGGGGAAATCAATAAGAAAAGTTGGTAATAACGCTGGGGGTATTCTATTTCATGCCATGGCAATGAAAGAAAAGAACTGCATCCTGTTAGGGAAAGTTGACCTGCCAGATAATCAAAACCTTGTATTGTTTGATATTGAAGGCTTTCCGCCTTATTTAGATGAACTGGAGAAAACATACCTATGGGGCATACAGGTCTATGGAGAAAAACCAGGGCCTTTTACGCCTGCTGTTTCACCGATTGAGCCTGATGGGGATAAAAAAGGGTGGGAAAATTTCTTATGTAACTGCAAGAAGATATTTGAAGAACATGGAGATATTCCCTTTATTCACTGGCATAGCTATGAAAAGACAAAGGTTAAACTATATATGGAAAGATATGGCGACCCTGATGGAATAGCTCAGAGGGTTCTGGACAATCTTGCAGACCTATATTTTTTAACTAAAAAGGCAATGGTATTGCCAGAGCCAAGTTATAGCTTAAAGGTGGTGGAAAAGCTTACTGACTTCAAACGTACTCAGGACGAATATGGTGGAACCTGGGCTATGGCAAAGTATATTGAGGCAGTAGAAACCGAAGATCGCGGTATTAGAAAAGAGATCATCGATCAGATATTGAAATACAATGAAGAGGATATTGCAGCTACGTGGGCAGTTTTTCAGTGGTTAAAAGAGAAAGTTTCTTTATAAGTTTAATTAGAGAAATTCCTCGCAGCTCTGCTGCGGGTTAGTTCATTGTGCATTCAAGATATTAGAGGATAAATTTATCAGGTGAAAATTAGCGAAAAACCCTTATTTCCTATCATGTAAATAATCACCTAATAGTCCCCTGCTGTGTTCACCCTCGTGACAGTAAACACACAGATTTTCCCAGTTAGAGCCATCAGGGGGGTTATTCAAGGGGTTTCCATCTTTATGGTGTACTGTCAGGAGATGCCTGTCTTTGTAATCGAATTCTCTCGCGCATTTGGCACATATAAGCCCGTGTATCTTCAGTGACAGTTCTCTGTAATTGCTGACCGGAGTTAATTTTTTTAATTCCCTTACAATATCCTCAACAGATTTATTGCTGTCCACCTTCCTGGACGGTCTTTTGCCCACGCTATAACGTTTACTTCTCATTGTAATACCCTTTTAATCATGACGGTTTTCATATAATATCCGAGATTATGCGGAATTTACCAGTCATCTCTTTCTTATCAGAACCATGCAAATTTGTTTATCCCATATTTCATAAAACCAGGAGGGGAGGGACTGCTTGTTTGCTGCAAGGATTGTTTTTTTAGTCGATGCAAAATTGTTTTGTAAAGTAAGAAATTATGACAGTATTTTTAAAAAATAGTCACCTGGCTCAAAGGGAAAAATGAGAATCGGAAAGTATGATCTACATCTTCATTCAATATCTGTCCATTTGACAAACGCCCTCTATCCTGTAGCGATTTTATAGGTAAACTCATCTCCCTTAATCCTAAGACTTTTTCATTCAAGTTTCTTAAAGGTGATGATTTACAGTTTCTGCAGGGGAGAACTAAAAGGGGTCAATTCTTTAATAATGACAAAAGGGATAGGTTTTATCTACAATTCTTCAATTTAGATGGGGTCTGGGGATAGAGGAATACTGGGTGAAAGTAAGTATAACGTTGCCATCAGCCGCGAGCAGTTAGCGAGTCAGCTGCATGGGCAGGTTATAAGATTGACATTTTACTGTTTACGTTTATCCTTTATGTAAAGTGCTTTGGATTGCCCGCCGCCTACCGGACGTTCTTCTATTTCAAAGAGTTTCGTTGCAGCAACCAGTTCGCCGAGTTTCTTGTAGCCGTAGTTTCTCGGGTCAAAATCCGGAACCTGCTGGGCGATGTTGTTTCCTACTGGTGCGAGATGAGACCATCCACTCTCATCTGACGATGACTCTACAGCGTTCCTTAATAGATTGACCAGCTTCGTATCTTGCTTTAACTCATTAGTAGATTTTCGTTTTATGGGTAGACTGTCATCTTCTTTGGATATCAAAACCTCAGTATATATAAATTTGTCACAAGCGGAGACAAAAGCTTCTGGTGTTTTTTTCTCTCCAAACCCATAAACAACAAGACCTGATTCTCTTATTCTTGAGGCTAATTTCGTAAAATCGCTATCGCTTGAAACAATACAAAAACCATCAAATTTATTTGTATATAGCAAATCCATTGCATCAATTATCATGGCGGCATCTGTAGCATTTTTACCTACTGTATAGCGA
>JBGOWS010000177.1:0-4900 GCA_041478735.1 Thermodesulfovibrionia bacterium
CCCAGCGGTAGGAGGGGAATCCTTTAGGAAACTCGAAGAGGCGTATAGAATAAAAGACTTATCAGTAAAGCGGGTTGGCGAAGATTTTTTAATCGAAGGCTATATCAAATAGAACAGGGTTTACTTGAAAAAGTATTAAGAATAGAGGCTCTTGCAAAAGTATCAAATGTTCACCCTCCCCTAACCCCTCCCATCCCCGGCCTCGCTCCGCGAAGCGGGGCGGGCAAGGGAGGGGCTTGATAATAAACCCTCTCCCCTTGTGGGAGAGGGCAAGGGTGAGGGGTAAAATAGACTTTTGCAATTGCCTCAATAGACAAAAAATTTCCCAAAAATCTATTTCTCGAATGCCTCCTTCAACTAATTTCTTCTTGACAAGAGCATATGTCCTTAATATAATTAAAAAAAATTATGGTGGAGATTATATGACAAAAGCGGATTTAGTAGACAGAATCTTTGAGAAAATAGGACTTTCCAAAAAGGAAGCGCAGGAGATAATCGAAATACTGTTCGATACAATGAGGCAGACCTTTGTAGAAGGGGAGTCAGTTAAAATATCTGGTTTCGGAACATTCAATGTCAGACAAAAAATGGCAAGAAGAGGCCGAAATCCTAAGACTGGCGATGACCTTGAGATAAGTCCAAGAATGGTGATAACATTCAGGGCTAGCAATCAAGTAAAGTCTGCTATAGAGAAACGAGATGTATAAATCTGTATCAGAGCAGAAAATTTACATGCCTTTCCCGGATAAACTCTTTTATAAAATAGGGGAAGTCAGCAGGATTGTCGGTGTTGAACCTTATGTCCTAAGGTACTGGGAGACAGAATTCTCTTTTCTTAAGCCGAGAAAAAATAAATCAGGCCAGCGGGTTTATGTAAAGAGGGATGTAGAACTTCTACTTAATATTAAAAGGCTTTTATATAAAGAAAGGTACACGATAGAGGGTGTCAGAAAAAGATTCGGACCCGGGTCTGCCAATGTTGAATCAAGATCCGAACAAGATATAAAAAGAATAGAAATTAGTAAGCCTGCACGAGCAATCGAGCATGTCAAAAAAAGGCTCAGGGAAATACTGGGTCAACTTCAGTAAAAAATCAAAAAATCGGGGCGTAGCGCAGCCTGGTAGCGCACTCGCTTGGGGTGTGAGTGGTCGGCAGTTCAAATCTGCTCGCCCCGACCATAGATTGGGGTGTTAATGCACGCATTCTTGAACTGGCTTATCGATACTGTTGGCTCTATAGGCTATCCTGGTATTGTGTTTTTGATGTTCATCGAGAGCACATTTATACCATTGCCCTCGGAGCTTGTAATACCTCCTGCAGGCTATCTAATTTTACAGCAAAAGATGAGCTGGACCGGGGTAATAGCATCAGGCACAGTCGGTAGCTTAATGGGTGCACTTTTTAATTATGCCATTGCAATATATTTAGGAAGACCATTTATACTCAAGTATGGAAAATATTTTGGCATTTCACAGGGACATTTCATTAAAGGAGAGACTTTTTTCCTTAAACACGGAAATATAAGTACATTTATAGGAAGGCTTATATTAGGCATAAGGCACTATATTTCGTTTCCTGCCGGCCTTTGTAAAATGAATCTTATGAAATTTTCTTTTTATACTGCCTTTGGAGCTGGTATCTGGGTTGGTATGCTGGCATACATCGGTTATTTTGTGGGCAACAATAAAGAAAGGATTGTAGAGGTAAGCAAGCAGTGGAGCATATACATCATAATCGCTTGTACAGTGCTGCTTGCAGTGTATATTTTCTGGCATAAAAAGAAAGAGAAGCATTAACCCGAATAATGCAGACATTGTTCAAAAATTTATTTAACTCGATATGGGTATTGAAATTATCTTAAGGGGTATATCCACTAAAATGTTCAGACAACCATCAGTTAAAAGTACATTAAGGTATCGAAAAATAAATTTTTTCACAACATCTGCATTATTTTAAATGTATTAGGTTAATTAAACATGCGTTTTATTGCTGACCTGCATATTCATTCAAGATATTCACGGGCTACAAGTAGCGAGATGTCTTTAGAAGGCCTCTGGAAATGGGCTCAACTCAAGGGGATAGCCGTCATCGGCACAGGTGATTTTACCCATCCAAAATGGCTTCAAGAAATGAAAGTAAAGCTTGAACCCATAGGCAATAATATATTTAAATTAAAACAAAATTATCAAAGTAATGATGTCCCGGTATCATGCAGGGGAGAGGTTTATTTTATGCTTACCGCGGAGATTAGTTGCATTTACAGCAAGAACGGTAGGCTTAGAAAGATCCACAGCCTTGTCTTCGTCCCGGATTTTTCTGCAGCTGAAAAAATAAATGCTGTTTTATCTAAGATTGGGAACCTTTCATCTGATGGAAGACCAATACTTGGACTTGATGCAAAGGAGTTGTTCGGGATTGTGCTTGATGTGTCTGATGAGGCCATGCTTGTGCCTGCACATGCCTGGACCCCGCATTTCTCTGTTTTTGGTACAAACTCGGGCTTTGATTTCCTCGAAGAATGTTTTGATGAGTTAGCCCCCTATATCTATGCCATTGAGACAGGACTATCCTCAGATCCGGCAATGAATTGGAGGCTTTCGTCTCTGGATAAAATAACACTTATCTCCAATTCAGATGCTCATTCACCAGCAAAGCTTGGACGTGAAGCAAATATCTTTGATGAAGAAATATCATATAGGGCAATTACGTATGCAATTAAGACAAAAAAAGGGCTTCTCGGCACAATTGAATTTTTCCCGGAAGAGGGGAAGTATCATTACGATGGTCATAGAGCTTGTGGTGTAAGCCTTTCTCCAGAGGAGACAATAAAGCATAATTTTCTCTGTCCTGTTTGCGGAAAAAGAGTGACAGTTGGTGTTATGCACAGGGTTGAAAAACTTGCTGACAGAAAAATTGGTTTTAGTCCTTCAGGTGCACCGCCTTTTTATTCCATAATTCCTCTGCCCGAGATCATTTCGGAAACCATTCAAGTCGGAGTGAACAGCAAGGCAGTAAAAAATAATTATCTGCATCTTCTCGAAAAACTCGGTAATGAATTCAAGATCCTTCTGGACATTCCGCTGAATGATATCGAAATGGCTGGAACGCCGCTTATCGGGGAAGCCATAGCGAGGATGCGTTCAGGAAATGTCCATATTTCTCCAGGCTTTGATGGAGAATATGGAAAGGTAAGAATTTTTGAAGAAGTGGAGAGGAAAGAAATAAAAGGACAGGCTACACTGTTCTGAGGCTGTTCTATAAAATTTGACAGCGATCAAAAATCGGGTATTTAATCTAACGGCGTGCCGTCCAGAAGGTCTTCATAATATTGCCTGAGGTTAGGCAGCTTCTCTGCTGCCATAGCTTTCATTCCGCTTCTTGGATGCTCATTCAGTATACCTGTAATCATGTAAGGTATGTGGTAACCCCATTCTATCTCTGCTTTAAGAGGGATAAATATTTCCTGTATTATCTCAATAACAGGTCTGATATCAAACTTGGGGTTCTTAAGAAAAGAAAGTAAAAGTTCCAGAGGACAATTGCCTGCTCCCCTGCCCATGCCATAAAGAGTTGCATCTATACGGTTTACTCCAGCGATAATTGCCTCTATTGTGTTAGCAAAAGCTAATTGCTGATTGTTATGAGCATGTATGCCGAGCTCCTTTCCAGGCAGTGCTGCGAAGTATTTCTTTACAAGGAAATGGATCTGTTCAGAGTACATGGCGCCAAAACTGTCTACAATATAAACGACCGGTACAGAGCTTTTGGAAAGATCACTAAGCGCTTCATCAAGGTCTCTTTCTAAAACCTTGGAGACTGCCATCAGGTTAATGGTTGTCTCATAACCTTTGTGAATGCATTGATGCGCCAGACTTATGCCTTTATCTATCTCTTTTACATAACATGCTACACGGATCATATCAAGGGCACTGTCTTTTTGGGGTATTATGTCTTCAGGGTCGATACGGCCTATGTCAGCCATAGCCGACAATTTCATCTTGTTGTCAAAGCCGCCGACGATTCTTTTTAAGTCATCTTCAGTACAAAATTTCCAGGCGCCATTTTCATCGCGAGAAAAATATTTTTCCGAGGATTTATATCCAATTTCCATATAGTCAACGCCAGCCTCTGAAAGGGCGAGGAAAACCTTTCTTACAAAATCATCGCTGAATTGCCACTTATTGATTAAACCACCGTCGCGGACAGTGCAATCTAAAACTTTGATCTGAGGACGAAACATATACCAAATACCTCCAAAATATTTACTTATTTCCCAACCGTAACCTGTTTCAGGGTAAAATTAATTATACACAATTTATGATCTTTATGTGTAATAGATAAGATTTGATATTGCGGACACGTCAGAATAGGTTTCGATTAATGCTTTCACAGAGAAATCTGCATTTTCAGAGGTTTTATCCCACAATCTCTTTCTTCCTGAAAGTGTGATTTTTAAATCTTGTCTCAGGATACAACATTTCTAATGGAAATCAATAAACTGGAATCACCTGTTTAATTACCTTAGAATTTGACAAATAAAATGTCTTATGATATATGATCTTGGATATGATAATTCCGAAGAAGAAGACAGGAAGTGCAAGTCTTTATGAAGATATACGATTTGGGTGAATGGTAAACTTTAGTGAGATCTTCTATTGCAGCCAATCAAGAGGATGTGATCTATAGAATTATTAGATACTCAATGAGTGATATAAGAATTAAACGTTTTAAGGAGGAAAACAATGTATAGAAAAAATATTTGTAACAATTTAGCCAACCGAAGATAAATTTTCCAAATAAATTTTCCTCTTGCGTTCCCTTCCTTCCTTTTGTTATTCTTTAATCCAGAATAAACCAGACAGGATATTAATGCAAGATATAGACATTGTTTTTCGCAAC
>JBGOWS010000093.1:0-7631 GCA_041478735.1 Thermodesulfovibrionia bacterium
AGACACGGCACTATTCCCGAAAAACGCTCAAAGCTTATGCGGATTGGAGCCGCAAATTCCAGAGCTACCTGCGAAACAAACCGCCTGATGAACTGTCGGCAACGGATGTTAAGGCATATCTCACGTATCTGGCGGTGAAATGCAAGGTATCCGCATCAACGCAAAACCAGGCGTTCAACGCTTTGCTGTTTCTGTTCCGGCATATTCTGAAAAAAGATTTCGGCGATCACAAGGATATTCCACGTGCGAAGAAATCGAAATATATCCCGGTCGTTCTTTCGAAGCGGGAAATTGACGCTGTATTGAAGCATCTCTCATATCCCTATGATCTTGCGGTCAAACTGCTGTATGGCTGCGGACTTCGTCTTTTCGAATGCGTGAAATTGAGGGTGAAGAATTTCAATTTCGACGACGGAATCCTTACTGTCCATGGAAAGGGCAGTAAAGACCGGTCTGTGCCTATTCCGCAGACAATCATGCCGGAGCTGACGGCCCAGTTTGAGGCAATAAAAAAACTTCATGATGAGGACCTTGCGAAGAGTTACGCGGGAGTATTTCTCGAGGATCAACTCGAAAAGAAATATCCCTCAGCCGGTAAGGATTTCATATGGCAATGGTTTTTTCCGCAGCAGTCGTTGACTTTCGTGGAGGGAACCAAGGAACTGCGGCGGTATCATCTTCATGAAACACACATCCATCTGGCGCTTTACGAGGCTGTCCGTCGGGCAAAGCTCACCAAGCGCGTTACCGCCCATACCTTCCGCCACAGTTTTGCGACCCATCTTTTGCAGGCCAATTACGACATACGGACAATTCAGACGCTCCTTGGCCACAGCGACGTAAGGACTACGATGATATACACTCATTGCGTGCCGAGCAGAACCGTGAAAGAGGCAAAAAGTCCGCTTGATTTTTAACTCCTGGAAATCAAGGCAGGCTACCGCCGTTATAGTACAGCAACCCCTTGCTGCAAGTGAACGATCTCCTTGAAATTCCCATAATACCTTAAGGCTGATACTGAAAATACTGACTTGTGATCCGTCCGGTCATAAAATAATACAGTCCCGAACGACTTGTAAAGTAGAAATATTAAAGCTCTCATAATGGATTGGACAATTGAAGGTTCATCAATGTCTCTTGCGTGTCATGCCCGTCCCGAAAGCTTTTGCTTGTGTTTTGTTCAGGGGTTTTGTTCAGGGGACACCATACTTATTTATTGACTGCTCAGGAAAGTAAGAAAGACTTTGGACAAAGGAAAACCCTAATTTCTAAGGCCAATATTAATTATGCGCATTTCACCTGTAAATCCTTATAGTTTCGCCTTCTGACAACAGTTTATTAGGAGAGGGTTAAAGAAGATAGTGTACTTCAAAAAATACCGCTATAATTTACATCAACAACTGGGCTAAGGGTACAGCCCATAGCTTATTACCGAGAGATATACAGTCTGTGCCATTATAAGCAAGGATACCTGCTTTGCATCGAGGCGTTGCTGCTAAGAAAGATTTTAAGCCTGACAGGTCTTTACTTTCCCATCGCTCCGCAGCCTTGACTTCTATCGCTATAGAGGCATTCCCGGCTTCAATGATAAAATCGACTTCATGCCGGCCTTGAATATTCCAGAAATAGAGCCGTGCATCAGGCCACAATGCATCAATGATGCCCTGCAGGTTCTGTGCAATGTATGTTTCGGTAAGAGCGCCTTTCAGGACATCTTCAGAAAGCGTTCGTGACCCTGCAAGAAAACAGGCAAGACCTGAATCTCCGATAAATATTTTGGGAGCTTTTATAAGACGCGATGTCCGGTTTCCAAGAAAGGGATACAACCGATAAAGGACACATGATATTTCCATGAGGGAGAGGTAATTCGATGTTGTTGCGGTTTTCAGTTTTGCATCTCGGGCAAGACTGCTGGCGCTTAAAATATTGCCGGATCTTAGTGCAACCAAATGCAAAAGCGTTCTGAAAGCGATAACATCTCCAATGCGGCTGATATCCCTGATGTCCTGTTCAATATAGGTCTTCTCGTAACCGGAAAACCATACATGCGGATCTAATGCCCTGCCGATAATTACGGGCGGCATACCTCCTCTGAGGATTGCTTCATTGCTCAAAGGAATCACTGTTTTTGAGTGTATGGCGGAAGGTTTATCAAAGAAGGTTTTGATAAAAGGCTGTCTATTAGTCATCTTTGAGATTTCCCGCCGTGTAAACGGATGCATGGTGATGTATAATGCCCTTCCTGCAAGACTGTCCGCTATGTTTTTCATGAGAAGAAAGTTTGCGGACCCTGAGAGAATAAACTGTCCGGGTGTTCTTTTCCTGTCAACAATCTGCTTGATCGCAATAAACAGTTCAGGACAGCGCTGTGCTTCATCGATAATGAGATTGTCTCCGGTATCGACAAAAGCCAGCGGGTTTTCCTTTGCAGCGGCAAGCTGTGCAAAACTGTCAAGCGTTACATAGCGGTACTTTTTCAACTCCGGCTGGTTTTGAAGGAAGGTACTTTTGCCCGTCTGCCGCATCCCCGTTATAACAATGATTGGCATCATGCCAACAGCATTCAGCACGGACTTTGCAATATCTCTTGGAATATATGTCATAATTGACAATATTATAATGACTTTAAGACATAGTTGCAATTATAAAAATGACATCAGTATGTAACTGAGAACGGTCTTTGAACGGCTCTATGTCCCTGTTTTCATCAGAACCTGGACTGGTTTTAGCCCATAAGGGCTGTTCTGTTCTATGGCTGTCAGAACAGTCCCTCCACCAGTAAAGAAGTAGTAATGAGCACTATCCAGAACAGATAGGTAAAGGCCGGGACAGAGGTTTTTAAACTCTTGTAGAGTGTCCCCACCACCGTACATCTTAATAGCGATTCTGTTCTGGTCTATAGTCCTGTCCAGTGCCTCTGAGCCTGCGGTAAAATGTGGCGTGTATCCCATAACAGCATTGACAAATATGGTTTTGGCACTCAAGAGGGTTTCTACCAAAAGAGGATCTTTAAATGATTCCGGGTCTATATCAAGGATATAACCGTACTTTGTGCCTTCTTTAAAGTCCTTTGTTGCTATTGTCCTGTATTTACCTTCTATCTTTCCTTCCAACGTGTCCGACTCGACGATATATGGAAGCTCGATAATCTTTCTGTTTGCTTTATCCTTTTCCACGAGATCTTTTGCTAAGAAGACATCTTTCTCCGGAACGCCCTCTATATTGATTCCATATTTTGCACAGAGAAAAGTATTGTATAACACGCCGCCTAAGATCAGCCGATCAACCTTCTCATAAATTGCATAAAGTGGTTTAATTTTTGTGTCGTATTTTGCACCTGCCACTACAGCCATAAACGGCCTCTGAGGATCGATGACAGAATTCAGATTGATGATCTCCTGCTGCATTAAAAAGCCTGCATAAGAAGGAAGGTATTTTGTAATGTCGTATGTCGAGGCATGTGGCTGCCATGAACCAAATGCATCGTTTATGAAGATATCTGCGAGTCCTGCAAGTTGAAGGGCAAATTTATCTCTAATATCCCCTTCCGCCTCTTCACCCTGGAACCAGCGCGTATTAGGAAGGTATATCCCGCCTACCTTCCTTTCTCTAAGGGCACGAATAGCAAGATTAATCGATGTATCAATGCCGAGAATTCCAAACCTTGTGTCTATATTAAATTTAGGGATATGAAACTTTGTGTGTAACTTATTTTCGAGATATCCAACTATCGGCTCGACTGATTCGCCCGGCCTGCACCTGATCTCGCCTGTCTTTTTGTCTTTTGGCCTTCCCACATGGGTCATAAGAATTGGCCTTCCACCACGCTCTACTATATTGTAGAGTGTGCCAAGGCTACGATCTATCCTGTAGGGATCTCTGATCTCACCGTCTTTTACAACATTATGGTCAAATCTGACAAGAACTATCTTGCCATTAAGGTTAGCGTTCTGAATTAAAGGTAGTCTCGGATCTAACCCCTTATATTCCATCTTTAAGTTTTCTCCACGGATATTGCTTCATCTATTAGCATCACGGGTATGCCATCTCTTATTGGATAGAAAAGCTTGCATTTTGCGCATATAAAGCCATCCTCCCCATGGGTCGTAGACTTTTTTGTCAGTTTGATATCACCCTTGCATTTCGGGCATGCTAATATTTCCAGAAAGTCTTTGCTTATAGCCATATTTTCCTCCTATTGATACTTAAAAAGTTACCAGAAATCTAGAAACTGGTCAAGTTCTTGCCATGCCATATTTAGGATAGTAGTAGCATGCTAAGTCCTTACTGTGCTAAAATATTACGTAGTGGCGAATTTAAGGATAGGCTGCAGCGGTTTCTTGTATGATCACTGGAGGAAGAATTTTTATCCAGAAGGTCTAGCAAAAAACTACTGGCTTGAATATTATAGCAAACATTTCCAGACGATTGAGCTGAATGTAACTTTTCATCGGCTCCCTGCAAGGGAAACATTTGCAAAATGGTATTCATCTACCCCGGAAGGTTTTGCCTTTTCACTTAAAGGGAGCAGGTTTATCACACATGTTAAAAAGCTTAAAGATTGCGCAGAACCTATCGAGGTGTTTTTTTCAAGGGCTTCACTGCTTAAAGAAAAATTAGGTGTTATCTTGTGGCAGTTGCCCCCTACCTTTAATCTGGATGTAGAACGCTTCAAAGACTTTCTTGAAGCACTGAGACCATATTCTGTGAGAAATACATTTGAGTTCAGGAACAAGGCCTGGATAAACAAAAAGATTATCGACCTGCTGGAAAAGGAAAATGCAGCATTCTGCATGGCAGACTATCCTGAATTTCTCAATAAACTAAATTTAACCGCTGACTTTGTCTATATGAGAAGACACGGAAAAGACGGAAGTTATGCAACATCATACAGCACTGAGTTGTTGAAAGAGGATGCAAAAAGGACAAAGTCTTATTTGAGACAGAAAAAGGATGTCTTTATTTACTTCAACAATGACGCCCTTGGCTATGCACCCAGAAATGCATCTGAGTTAATAACCCTTTTAGATAAAAAGAAATAATTTACTTCCCCCAATCTATTCTGAGTCCCTTTCTTTGAGAAATATATTTCTCTGCTGATAGCGCGGAGATACAGCCATCTGATGCTGCAACAACAACCTGTCTTACCTCTGTACAGGTAACATCTCCTGCTGCAAAAACCCCGGGTACGGATGTCTCCATCATGGGAGTTACCTTTATGCAACCGTTTTTATCTGTCTCGAGTACATCAGGCAGAAAGTCTGTTATAGGTTTGCTCCCGTATAGATAAATAAATACACCGGATAGTTCAAGTTCACTAACTTTAGTGTCAGAATCAACCATACGGATATTCTCAACAACCTCTTTACCCTCAATAGATGTAACGGTATAACCTATCAGCACCTTTATGTTTGGTTCCTTAAGTATTGGATTGTCATTAACCTTGAGTTTTGGAGTGGGAGAAATGAGGTATACAGTTTCTGCAAATCTGGCAAGCACCCCGGCCTCTTTTATTGCCTCCTCAGAATTTCCAATAATACAGACTATTTTCCCTTTAAAGAATGCTGCATCACATATGGCACAGTAGCTAACTCCTCTTCCAAGAAATTCTTCCTCACCCTTTATGCTCGGTTTCCTTCCCATAGAGCCTGTAGCTATGATTACAGTTTTCCCGCTGTATGTCCTATCCATGGTAATTACTTCTTTTATATCTCCCGATAGATTTACACCCACAACCTGCGTCTCTATATACTCAGCTCCAAAACCTATTGCCTGCATTCTCATCATGTTGAGTAGTTCTTTCCCAGGAACAGGCTTTGAGAGGCCTGGATAGTTTTCAATTTTACTTGAGTATGCGAGTGCACCTGCGGCTGCTGATTTATCGAGTATGACTGTCCTGAGTTTTGCCCTTGATGCATACTGAGCTGCCGTCAGACCAGCCGGCCCACCACCTATTATGACAACATCATAAATATTTACTTCCTGCATCTAATCCTCCCTTAAAAATACTAAATAGATGCCTCCTCTCGTTTCCCCGCCCTTGACGGTCTACGACTCGTAGAGGAGGGGATGAAGGGGAGGGCGATATACTTTTATGTCACTTTATATAGATTTGTAGGCATATATTTTAGTTTACCTCTAAATGATAGTTTTTTATACCCACACAGCTTTCTTCCTGAAGTCAGAACCCAGGCCAGTCCGCAGAAGCCTGTGCATCACACCTGCAAATTCACAGCTTCGATAAGTGGAATCTATCGTGTTTTATAGGTTTTACTTCTCAATACTGAAGGCTTTTCCCATCTGAATGAGGGAAGTTATATTTATGGCAGAAATCCAGGTAGTATCGCAGCCACTTGAAATAGTATTGGTAAAGGCCGGAAGGGACAGATCGCCTCTTCAGCATCTCGCTGAATTGCCTCAGTATTTCGTTCGGAACATTCAGCATAGGATGATAACAGGAAATGTGTTATTCATTCCATTTAGGATGATAACAAGTTAGGAACTTATAGTCATATTTTTAAAAAATTGTCAAATTATTCACAAAAATCTGCTTCTGCTGGTATAATGACAAGAAACCAGTTAATAATATCGTTAGATTATGTCAAAAGATGAAAATGATAAGACTAAACGTCTGATATCTGGCAGCGGAGAAATTGCAGGATCGGCCGTTGGCGGCGCTTTAGGTTTTTTCGCCGGTGGTCCAGTGGGCGCTGCCTTCGGTGCTGCCGGTGGCACTGTAGTAGGCAAACTACTAACTAAAATTGGGTCAGAAATTCATGATAGATTTTTGGCACCACGACAACAAACAAGAGTAGGGGCTGTCTGTGCAGTTGCCGTAGATACAATTAAGAAAAGGCTGGAAAACGGTGAATCCATCCGCGACGATGACTTTTTTGAAAATGAGTTCGAAGCCCGTTCTAAAGCAGATGAGGTTTTCGAAGGTGTTTTGTTAAAAAGCAAGGATTCATATCAGGAGAAAAAGGTCCCTTACCTTGGTAAGTTTTTTGCGAATACGGCTTTCGACTCTAAGTTAAGCGCTGAACGGGCAAATCTATTTTTAAATTTATTCGAACGCGTTACATACAGACAGCTTTGCCTCCTTCGCGTGATCTACAAGCCTGGGCACCTTATTTTAAGGAACGAGGAAAAGAAAAATAGATCTGTTTCTCCTGAGGAATGGGGTGTTTTGCAGGAGATCAACGAACTTGTCGATTCAAATTTAGTCCGTCAGGTTGACGCACAGGGGAATCGTGACCTCTTTTGGGGGTTAGGCGCTATCTGCCCGGCAAGGCTAACGCTTACTATGCTGGGGATTGATATGGTAGAGTACTTCGATTTAGTACAAATACCGCTGTCTGATCAAGAAGAAGCCTCCAAGCTAATAAGGCCAAGTATCTAACCACAGGGTCAACCGGACGCGCGGACCACCTGTGTCGGTACTGCCTGTAGTTCCTTGGCCACGCGCCGGTTACCCTGAACGTTGAGTCTGTAGAAAAAGTCTTGAAATCCTCATAAAAACGCCATATGATTACAAAGAGCAAACCACAACAGGGGTTAGCAAGGAAGGAGACATATGGCGAGATATAAAGAGTACGATTATTCACAAGGGAAATTCATACCAATCCATTTTG
>JBGOWS010000172.1:0-4967 GCA_041478735.1 Thermodesulfovibrionia bacterium
GCAAGGGGTAACTTTATTTACCATACTATTGCATCCGCATTAAACACCGGGCCCTCTTTACAGACCTGTTTATATCCGTCTTTCGTATTAACCGCGCAGCCCAAGCAGGCACCAAAGCCGCAGGCCATATGTTCTTCCAAGGATATTTGCGCCGGGATATTATATTCTTTAGAAAGCCGGCTGATTTCCTTTAACATTGGTTTAGGACCGCAGGCATAAATAGCACATAGCGCATAACGCATAACGTTTAGTTCGCGTTTCAGTAACTCGCTTACGTAACCTTTAAACCCTTTGCTTCGAGGAGCGCACCGGTGGCAGCGGCAGCAATACCCTTGCCGAGTGCTGAAACAACACCACCTGTTACAAAGATGTACTTAGACATTTCTCTACCCTTTCCAGGTCTTCAGGGGTATCTACCCCATAAGTTTCAAAGAACGTTTCCTTTATCTTGATCTTCATTCCATTTTCGAGAGCCCGTAACTGTTCGAGCTTCTCTATCTGTTCAAGTTCTGTCGGCACCATACTGGCAAGGGAAAGGAGCACCTCTCTCCTGTAACTATAAATGCCGATATGCTTGTACCAGTAAAAAGTTCGGAGTTCGGAGTCACCCCCCCACCCATGCCCTGCCCCTCGAGGGGGGAGGGTTAGTGAGAGGGTGTTCTGCATTCCGTGTTCTATATTCTGAAGTTTCCATTCATCTCTGTGAAAAGGTATTGGCGCCCTCGAAAAATAGAGTGCAAACCCCTCTTTATCAAAAACAACTTTAACTACATTCGGGTCTGCAATTTCCTTAGGGTCTTTAATTTTCTTTATCAGGGTACCTATAAAGGCTCTTTTATCGTCAAGGATAGAAATAACATCATCTATCATTTCAGGACGTATAAGAGGTTCATCAGCCTGCACATTGACAATTATATCATAATCTACTGAAGTAGCGACTTCTGCTAGCCTGTCCGTGCCTGAGGGATGTTTTTTGTCTGTCATTATCGCTTTTCCCCCGAAAGCGAATACCCTCTCGAATATTTTTTCACTATCTGTTGCAACAATTACATCGTCTGCAAGGCGTGCGAGCTTTGAATTTTTATATACATGCTGTATAACTGGCATACCTTTTAAGGGGTACAGAGGCTTTCCCGGGAAGCGGGTCGAGTCGTAACGGGCAGGAATGATGACTATTGCAGTCATAAAATTTTGTTTATTATATACTGATTTCCTATCCCTTGACAACACCTTTTAAATATTTCACAATAATATGTCATTATAAGCCTTTCGGTCTCTGTTTTTCTGAATGAGCTAAAAATCTCAGTGTATCGACTTAAAATGACAATTTATAAAGCGTAGGGAGAAAAGGAGAGTTATGGCAACAGCACACAAGATTCCCGGCTCTTCATGGAGGGCATACATTGAGAGTGCCTTTTTTGCTAATTCTGTAAGAAAGACAACGATGGCTGAACTTTATGAACTTGCTGTAAAACAACCCGAAGTCGTTGCAAGCACTGAGCCTATGTATAGACCTAAGCAATTTGGACTTCCTGAAGATGCTAAAATCCTTATATCCAATGACGGAGGGATTGTAGGACGTACAGCCAGGGCAAGGCGATTGGTTCGGGAAATGGGGAAAGATAAAGACAAATATCTCTCTCTCCTGGGTGAGGCTATTTACAATTTTAACCGCCGTGAAGGGTTTTGGCTTGAAGGGATTGTCGGTTTGCATCCTGACTTTATGGCAAAGGCACATCTCTTAAGTCCTGCAACTGATGCCAAAAATATGCTTGATTGGGGGCTCAATTTTACTCCCTGGATGAATCCATGGACTGGACTGTATGAGAAATCTCGTGTATTGGATGAGCCTGATATTCTTGTATTTGCTGACCCTGAGTGGTCACATCCTGATTTTCCCAATGGACTTGTGATTATTGATGAGATTCAGAACTGTATTGCGATTTTAGGACTGCGATATTTTGGTGAGAGGAAAAAAGGCACACTGACGCTTGCCTGGACTATTGGTGTCCGTCAGAATATGGTCGCTTGTCACGGCGGCATAAAGAAAATCGGCAATAAGCCGCCAGTTGCAGTATTCGGGCTATCAGGTTCGGGGAAATCTTCTATTACCAACAGCCATGATCATGCAGGTACCTTAAGGGAGGATGAAAGGGTTACAGTTATTCATGACGATGCATTCTTAATAGACCTGGAAAATGATATTACTGTCGCTCTTGAGCCGAGTCTCTTTGATAAGACAGATGCAGTTGAATTTCGGGATCCTATAATTTCATATTTTTACTCTGCACAGAATGTAGCTGTGACAGGGCTTTCCGACGGTAGTAAGAGATTGGTCTGTGCAGACATCAGGAATGATAACGGTCGTTGTATTAAGACAAGGGATATGTTTAACCATGCAAATTTCTGCGAAAGACCCGGTATGGTTATCTGGTTACAGAAAGACACGAGCCTGCCACCGATTACTAAGGTCAATCCGAAAAACCTTGCTGTAGCCATGGGGGCATCACTGAGTACCAAGCGCGCTAAGGGAGTAGAAAATGTTGACCCAAAGGAACTAGAAAAATTAGTGATCGAGCCTTTTGCAAACCCGTTCAGGGTCCACCCACTTTTAGTAGATTGTATACAATTTAAAAAATTGTTCAAGCAGGGGACTGAATGCTATATAATGAATACCGGTGCCTTTGGTTTACTAGAGAATTTGGTAGATATTCCAAAGGAGCTTTCACTCTCCATTGTCACAGAACTGGTAAGGGGAAACATCAAATGGCGGGAATGGAGGGCATTTCAGGGACTTTTACTTCCTAAAAATGGGAAAGAGTTGTTTGGTTCCGATTACGATAAAAAATATAAACCAACAAGGGACTCTGTTTATTTGAGCTTCTTGCGTGACAGGATGCAGGATCGTATTACTTATTTATCTAATAAGAGAGATATGGAACAAGATATGGATAGTGTCTTTATTGATTCCCTTGTTGAAGCAAGAATAGTGCTTGACCATATTTTAAACCCCGTATAGAAAGGCTGTATAGTTTTGGATTTCTCGAGCATAGCAAGGCAGATAATTGTATCAGCATTCCCTATCCTGATAGCAATTACCTTTCATGAGCTTTCTCATGGATTTGTAGCAAACAAATTAGGCGACCCGACAGCTAAGATGATGGGCAGGCTAACATTGAATCCCGTAGCACATATTGACCCGATCGGGACGATACTGATGCCCCTTATGCTAATACTTTTAGGGAGTCCTATTGTTTTTGGGTATGCAAAACCTGTCCCTATAAATCCTATGAACTTCAAAAACCCCAAAAAGGACATGGCCATTTCAGCGGCTGCAGGGCCGATAACAAATCTACTCCTGGCTATTTTGAGCATGTTAATACTCAGGTTATTAATCATTCCGTTAGCGGTTTTATTTCCTGAATCTTTAAGCGTGACTGTGATAGAGCCTTTAATAATGATTTTTAAATCAAGTGTGATTATCAATGTCGTCCTGGCTGTATTCAATATGATACCCATACCCCCCCTTGATGGTGGCAGGGTATTAATTGGATTTCTACCTTACAGGCATGCTGTCTCATTCAGCAAAATTGAGCCATACGGTTTTATAATCGTTATTTTGCTTATTGCAACAGGTATAGCAAACTACTTTGTTTTACCACTTGTAAATATGTTTTTAATGCTATTGCAATTGTTATAGATATGGGAATGACTTTTGAGAAAGTTATATGAACGAGTTAAAATATATTATTCGGCAGGTAATGGATAATAAATGAAAGAGAGAGTGCTCAGCGGAATGCAGGCAAGTGGCAAGCTACACCTTGGAAACCTGGTGGGGGCATTAAGCAACTGGGTAAAGCTCCAGGATAAGTATGATTGTTATTATTTCGTTGCAGATTGGCATGCCCTGACTACAGGATATGCAGATCCATCTTCAATAAAAGAATCCACAAAAGACATCCTAATCAATTTTCTCGCAGCAGGTCTTGATCCTGAGAAATGCACGATATTTCTTCAGTCAAGGGTTCTAGAGCATGCGGAACTACACCTGCTCCTCTCGATGATAACCCCGCTCGGCTGGCTCGAAAGGGTTCCTACATACAAAGAAAAACAGCAGGAACTAAAAGACAGAGACTTATCTACGTATGGATTCCTCGGATACCCTCTTCTTCAGACCGCTGATATTATCATTTACCGGGCGAAGTATGTGCCTGTGGGTATTGACCAGGTGCCACACCTTGAGATAAGCCGGGAGATCGCAAGGCGATTCAATTATCTCTATAAAGAAATCTTCCCCGAACCAGAGGCCTTACTTACTGAGTTCCCAAAGGTGGTTGGCGTTGATGGACGGAAGATGTCCAAGAGCTATGACAATGCAATATATATTTCGGATACACCTGAAAACATTGAGCAGAAAATAAGAACAATGGTTACCGATCCAGCGCGAATAAAAAGAACTGATGCAGGGAATCCAGAAATATCCCCTGTATACCAGCTTCATAAGATCTTCTCCTCGAAGGAAGAACGGGAAGAGGTGGCAGAGGGATGCAGAACAGCAGGCATTGGCTGTATTGAATGCAAAAAAATTCTTATTAAAAATGTCTTTAAGGTAATGGAACCAATCTGGGCAAGGCGTAATGAACTCATTAGTAACCCCGAGGTCCTTAATGATATCGTGGATAGAGGGACAGAAAAGGCAAAGAAGATTGCCGGTGAGACCATGCGGCTTGTTCGAGAGGCAATGGGGTTGTATTAGATTTTAAATGAACTACCCCTTAGAATATCTGCGAGTATCAAGTTGTCATTCCGCACTTGATGCGGAATCTATGGATTTCTTTAGAAAACCAATTTTACATAATATGGAATCGAGCCAAAGGTTCTTCTCAACCTCACACACAATGGTTGGTGGAAGTTTCATCCGGAAATAAATAATATTCCCTATTAAATTAGAAAAAACTCGCTTACAA
>JBGOWS010000273.1:0-3199 GCA_041478735.1 Thermodesulfovibrionia bacterium
AACTAAGGTTTTGTGGTAGTCACGATTAAAGAATTCTCAAACCTGGCGATATCGTATATAATCTTCTGGGGAATAAATTCGACATAAATATTCAATATGTCCTGCTCGCTTTTGTCCTCTTCAACATAAACCTCACCGATAAACTCAGACTTGAATTTCCATGACTTCTCTGTATTTCTAACAGCTGGTTTCAGCCTTATCTTAAGCCACTCTTTACCGGATCTTGATTCTATTTCGTCTTTATATTCGAGTTTTTCGTCACTGGAGGTAAGTTTGATTACCAAAAAGGCCTTTTCCTTTGCCTCGACAATAGAAATATTGCTTATATTAAATGGCTGCCTTACCTTCTTTTTAGGTTCTTCCTTTTTGAGTTTTTCTCTTTTTATCTTTTTTACTGCTGCCGACTCCTTTATTTCTGCTGCTTCTTTTTCAGCTTTCGGCTTTTCTATTCTTTCTATCTTTTTCTCGACAACAGGAGGCTTAAGGGGTAGATTTACAGGTTCAGCAGCCTTTTTTAATTTCCGTTCTTTTATAGTTATTCTTTCAGCGGCCTTCGCAGGCGCCATCTCAGCGGATATCGCAAATGACTCTGCCTTGTCATAAACCACCTCTACTAATGCTATTCCATCAATAAATTCTGCAGGTGAGATAACAGATGGTGATAGAACACCAGTTCCTGTTGTCCGCAAAACGACACTGCTGCCTGTGAGGTTATAGTCTCTTACAAGATTTTCATAACAGTCATAGGGCTCAATTTTTATTTTGAAGGGCTGACCTGATATAGCGTCATCAGGAGTGACAACTACAAAGTGGTCAGTAGCAGCAGGGTTTATCTTTATCAGATTGCTCTTCCCCTCCTGGTCTTTATTATGTTCTTTTGCGATAATATTGATCTCTTCAGCCTTTTCATAGACCGCCTTAATAACAGCCTCGTTGTTCTTAAATTCTGAAGGCTTGATAAATGACGGCTCAATCTTTGAACGGCCTGTAGACCGGAGTACCACCCCATTCCCACTCAATGCATAATTATTAACAGGGTTACCATATTGGTCATAGGCCATAATGGTAACCTCAAAAGTATCACCCGCCACTGCCTCCTTCGGCGAATAGAGCTTAAAATAACTCAATGCTGCAGGGTTGACAATAATGTCATTGCTCCGTCCTTTGCTCCCTGTTAAAACTTCATGGACATCGATTGTCACACTTCCAATCTTTTCTGCAACAAGACTAACAGAGGCAGCGCCATTTTTGAAATCAGGTAAAGTTGTTCCGATCACCTTCAAAGATGATGTCCCGCTTGATGTGATCTTGACATTCTTACCCACCATCTCTTTATCGCTCACTGTATTGTCATAGATGTCTTTTGCAATGACCCTCGCATCAAAACTATTTCCTGCTGTTGCAGTAGCTGGCGCATTCAATGTAAAATGGTCCAATTTATTAGGGAGTACAACCAACTCCTTTGAAATAACAGGAACAGTCCCACCTACCTCATAGATAGAAAAAACGATCGCCTCCGCCTTCTTATCAGTAACTGTTATATTTGTAGCCCCTCCGGGAAAGGATGTTGGTCCGAGATGAGATGGCTGGACACTCGCCGAGCCTGCAACTGCTATCCTAAACTCCTTTCCTGCTTCTGAAAAATTCGTGATCACATTATTATGCGAATCATAGACTTGAGCTTTTATAACAAAGCTCTCACCTGCAATAATTCTTTCGGGAACCTGTATGATAAAATGGTCAAATCTGCCTGGTTTTACTATAACCGTCCCTGCATAAGATGTTGATAAGAAAACCAAAACAAAAAGAGAAATTAAAAATAATATAGTTTTATTTTTCATCCCGTATCCCTTCTTAATAAGTTCAGAAAGTCTTTGACTTTTTGGCCTATTTTACCATAATCATATACAGCTTATTTCTGCCCTGCTATGAATATCATATTTAACTATCTCGTGTCAAAAGAAAAAAATACGGATCAAAATTTTATCAAAGTTACACCATCACTAACTAAACCCAATAGTTGCATAACTTTTATTGAATTTGTGAGTCCCGAAAGCTTTCGGAATGAAAAAGCCTGACCAGCGATACCTTATAGCCCTTCAGTCCGCCAGAGGCGGACCAGCCCAAGCCTTTCTGCAATTCGGGTTAAATTAATATTATTCAGTTCTCTCAATCCTTATTTCCTCTCCTTGCCTGAGATCATCCATCCATCTTTTGATAAAGATCCTCACTTCATCTCTTGATTCATATGGCGGTTTTTTTACTAAAGGCTTCAGAATCATATAATCATTTTCTGTCTTGACAACATCGCTGATTTCTCCATCCTCTAATAACTGGATTCTGTCCTTAATCCATCCCTCCAATTCCTGAAATCTAATTAGTGTTAACCTTACCATATCAGGATATGATTTATATACATCTTCAAAAGACTTACCACCCTTTGCATCTTTCTGTAACTCCGTAGCCAATACTGCCTTCTCGTACTCATCCCTCTGTGTATATTTGAGAAGTAGAGATTCAACTATCCTTTCTCCTGGCATCTCCTTTACTTTCCTGTCAATGAGATCACTGATGGTAAGATATTTATATAAATAATCCCCTTCTTCCCTTCCCAAATTGTATCTCTCTGCCAGATCTTTGTGTTTCTTCATATCCCCTATTATATTTAATTTTTTTGCCTCATCATAGAGAATCTGTTCGTTTACAAAATCTTCGCAAATATTCCCGCTTCTCCATAAGACTCCTTCAATCCCTAATTTATTTAACACAACTGAAGAATCAATCATAAATTTGAGCACCTCTGATGCAATGTACTTCTTATCTTTAATCATTACCGTTACTGCCTCAGATCTCTTGACCCTGTCTTTAAGCTCTCCCCTTTCATTTTCTATAAGCGCCATCTCCTTCGTAAGTCTTTGAATCTTAGAGTCAAGTTTTTTATTTACATCTTTGAGCTGTTTAAGATATTCGTCAAATTTCTTCCAATCCCTCTGCTGTTCTTCAAATTTAGCCAAAAGGATCTTTATTTCAGCATTTTTCTCCTCAAGTTTTGCCGCACTCGCCTTCATCTCTTCTGTATTCTTCTTCTCTTCCTCTAACTGTGCCCTCAGCTTGTCCCTCTCCTCTACGGCCTTCGCCAGGTCTTTCTCCTTCATCTCCGCCTTCTTCTCTGCTTCCGCCAGTTTCATCTCAAAGGCGT
>JBGOWS010000004.1:0-28637 GCA_041478735.1 Thermodesulfovibrionia bacterium
AGAGACAGTCGGTCTTCACCTATGCCTGTTTCTTTCAATATCCTTTTAGCCCTCTTTATATGCTCTATCAGCCACCGGCCACCATCTCTAAAACGGCATTCGTCTTTCTTGCAGGCGTGCACCAGGACACCTTCAACGCCCGTTTCAAACGGATAAAGGATCTGTAATTCTTTTAGGCCACCCATACAACATCTTGCAATCCAGTATAGTTCGTCGCTGTCAAAAGGAGGGCCAATAGGAGAATCGTATCTGCAATAGAAGCCAATTACCAATATGTCCGGTGTTTCCTGTCTTGCAAAGTCGATTACCTGATCCAATTCCTGACGAAAACCTGCCTTCCCGTCGATTTGCAGACTTATCGCCGATGCAGGACATTCAGCGGCACAGATGCCGCATGCCTGACATTGGCTGATATCTATCTCCACGATCTCTTTTCCAGGAACCGGCACGCCGAAAGAACATACGCGTACACAATTGAGACAGGCTGCACAGGTCTCGGCAACCGAAGCCCCCGCAGCGCAGTTGAGACAGCGCAGAGCTTCCTTGCACGCTTGCTCCCGAGAATAGCCCAGGTCCACCTCTCTAAAATTATCGCTACGCTCTTTCACCAGTAGATCAGGCATCTTTTGTCTCTCGGATTTATTGATCAGCTTGACCACATCTTCATCCAGCGATCGAACCGCCACAATAGAATCAAGACCTTTCTCCGGTCTATTGCGAAAATAATGGTGTATCGCTTCAGCGGCATTTCTTCCGGATGCCATTGCCTCAATGACACTCAAAGGTCCGGTCACGACATCTCCCCCTGCAAAAACACCCTTTATGTTTGTAATACCCGTGTCGTCTTGAACGATCACGGTTCCTTTCTTATTTATGTTTAATCCATTATGTATAAGGGCTTCCGCATCAGGGATATAACCGATCGCCGATATCACTGTGTCAGCCTGTAATTCAAATTCGCTGTTTTCTATCGGCATCGGACGTCGCCTTCCGGAGGCATCCGGCTCTCCAAGTTCCATCTTAACAAACTTTACACTCCGCACCTTCCCTTCACCCATAAACTCAACGGGAGAAGTGAGATACATCATCCTTACCCCTTCTCTTTCGGCATCCTCGACTTCTTCAGGTCCAGCCGGCATCTCATCCAAAGTCCTGCGATAGGTAATAGTAACATCTGAACATCCAAGACGGATACAGGTGCGGGCTGCATCGATTGCGGTATGTCCACCTCCGATAACTAAAACCTTCTCGCCTAAGGCCTGTATCTGTCCTCTGCTGACATGTTTAAGAAATTCAATGCCTGAGACGACCCCGGCTAAATCACTGCCTTTACATTTTGGGAATATACTTTTCTGACTGCCGACAGCTAAGAAAACCGCCTGATAATCCTTGAGAAGTCCTTCCAAGGTGAAATCCTTGCCGAGGGACAGACCGGTCTTTGCATCGATACCCAGCGATAATATATCATCAATCTCCTCTTTCACCAGCTTTTTGGGAAGTCTATATTCGGGGATTCCTTCGCTCAGTAAACCGCCGAGCACATTTTGTGCCTCGAAAATGGTCACTTTATAGCCGAGCAAGGCAAGATCATGGGCTGCTGTGAGACCCGCAGGGCCGCCTCCCACTATGGCGATATTTTCATTGTATGAATTTTGAGGTAGTTCTATGAGCTTCAGACTTTTTGTTTGATCTGCAGCAAACCGTTTCAATGCCCTTATCGAAACAGGCTCGTCCACCTGTGCACGTCGGCAGGCCTTTTCACATAACCGCGTGCAGATCCTTCCGCAGACTGAAGGCAGAGGGTTTACCCGACGGATTATACGGATCGCCTCTTCTGCATCGCCTCTCGCGATTTCGGAGACATAACCGCGCACATCCGTGCGAATCGGGCATGCTGATTGACAAGGAGGCATGGCTTTCTCGTTCATTTGTTCACCTTAGAGCCCTTATTTTACGGGTAGCAGGACAGTAAATGTAGTGCCCTCCCCTACCTTACTTTCAACATTGATAGCGCCGCGGTGGGCATCCACAACGCCTTTAACTATGGAAAGGCCCAGGCCTGTACCGCTGATATTTTTTGTCATCTCGGATCTTACACGGTAGAATCTATCAAAGATGTAAGGGATATCCTTGTTTTCAATACCTATTCCCGTGTCTGAAACTTTTATTTGAAGGTTCTGTCCATTTTTCATAAGCTCTATAGTAATCTGTCCATCAGAGGGCGTATACTTTATGGCATTACTGATGAGATTAATAAACATGGCCTCCATACTGCCTTTGTTCCCGTTAATTAAAGGAAGTCGATCTTCCATTGTTACCTGAAGGTTGATATTCTTGTCTTGAGCTTGAGGTTGCATCAACTCCAGAGCCCTTTTAAAAATCTCAGCGAGATTCAGAGATTCTATTTGTGTTACATATCCACCTTCTTCGATGTAGCAGACATCCAAAATATCATTAACCAAATTCGTCATACCCTTTATTTTGGCTTTAATCTTTTGAAGTAAATCTCTTTGCTTCTCATTGACCCCTCCCGCTATCCCATCCAGTAGGATGGCTGTTTGAAGTAACGTAGAGCTCAATGGGGATTTTAATTGATGGGAAACCATGGATAAGAAATTTGACTTGAGCTTGTCTATAGCATTGAGTTTCGCTACGTCATGGAGCAGAGTTACCGATCCAACAAGTAACCCTGTCCCATCCCTAACAGGGCTAACATGAATCCTGAGTCTGGTCTCACCATAGTCTATGAGGCACACCTCCTCAGTATGATATGGCACATTAAGCAACAATGTTTTATTTATAAGCTTAACCAACGCTTCATTTTTAATATGATCTTGGACTTGATGACCTAATGCATCTCCTCCTTTTATACTCAGCATAGTTTCAGCTTTTTGATTGTAGAGGATGATATTACCTTGAGCATCGGTGACAAGTATACCATCAGATAGGCTATCGAGTACGAGGTTTAATGATTCTCTCATTATTCTATGGGGCATATCTCTTCACCACCTCTTTGAATAGGTCAAAGGTTCTTTTCTATAGAAATTCTAAAAAGATTTTCTACCCTTTCTACTAACTCATTAGGTTCTACAGGTTTTGGTATGTAGTCATCAGCTTCGATCTTCATACCCATTTCTTTAGTATATTTCGTTGTAGACATCGCCTCTCCCACTGCTGTTAAGAGTAGAACAGGAATGTGCTTGAATCTAGGATCAGACTTGAGTTTAGCACAAACTTCATAGCCATCCGTTTCAGGCATCATGACATCCAGAATTATTAAATTCGGCTGTTCTGTCTCCACCTTTTTCAGTCCTTCTTTTCCATCATGGGCAACAGCAACATCATAGAATTTACTTTCTAAAATAAATTTAGTGGCTTCCACAAAATCTACATCATCATCAACCAATAAGATTTTCTTTCCCCTCATCTCTTTCTCCTTAAGCCTTGCCTATTTTCTTGAGGACTTTTCCTATACGTTCTAATAAGACAGTATGCTCAATAGGTTTCTCTACATAATCATCAACGTCAAGTTGCACACCCGTTTCTAATTCATAACGACGTCTGCTGGCATCTTCCCTTACGCTGCTCAGAATGATGATAGGTATATGGGCGTACTTAGACCATCGCGGATCTTTCAATTCTTTGCACACTCCAAAACCATCCAGCCTGGGCATGAGGAGATCCAGAATCATCAAATCAGGTTTTTCCTCTTTGAGCTTACTCAGACCCTCCGCTCCGTCTTGAGCAGTGACTAACGTATAGCCATTAGCCTCAAGGATGAGGCTGATAGCTTCCCGGATTTCTGGGTCATCATCAACAACCAATATTTTCGCACTCATCGTATCCTCCTTATAGCCACCCAATACTGAAGTCTTATCTTGCTCTAACCTGTTACAGTATTGGTCTTGGTAGCAAGCCAGCCTTCTCTACGATAACGGGCACTATATCTTCCCAGGCCACAGCCATGATATGGATTCCGTGGATGCCGTCTATCTCTTTCAATTGTTCGATAATCTCCAGAGTTATCTTTATCCCCTCTTCCTTGGTATTTTTGGCATCCTCTAACCGGGTAACTATCTCATTCGGCACACTTACTCCAGAGACATTATCCCTCATATAGCGGGCCATTCCCACAGATTTTATGGGTATTACGCCGACAAGAATATGAACCTGTTTATCCAATCCCTCGTCCCTCAGCATCTCCATCCACCTGATAAATTTTGCCACATCAAAGACAGCCTGGGTTTGAATAAAGTCTGCACCAGCCTTAACCTTTTTGGCCAATCTTTTAACTCTGTACTCAAAGGGATCAGCAAAGGGGTTTTCAACCGCTCCAATATACAATTGAACTTCACCGGATATCCCTTCGCCGCACAGAAATTTTTTTTCATCCCTCATGGTCTTAAGGGTTTTAACGAGCTGGATAGAATCAATATCATAGACACATTTAGCTGTTGGATGATTGCCAAATTTTTGGTGGTCACCTGAAAGACATAGTACATTTCGAATTCCTAAGGCAACAGCGCCCAAGATGTCACTCTGGATAGCGATTCGATTGCGATCCCTGACCACCATCTGCATTACAGGATCAATACCCATCCCGTTCAGGATGACACAGCCACTCAGACTTGACATGCGGACGATGGCTGTCTGATTGTCCGTCACGTTCAAAGCATCACAATAGGATTTGAGGAGGTTTCCTTTCTTCTGAATGACCGAGGCAGAGGTACCTTTTGGAGGACCAACCTCGGCAGTTACAGCAAAATAGCCTCCTTCCAATACCTTTTCCAGATTACTTCCGCTTTTCATCCTCTCTACCTCCCTCCCTATGATTCTTTTCTTTCCTCCGGTGCTTCAAGGTCATCAATATGCTCCAATGCTATCCGACGAGGCCCTCCGTATAATCCGGTTGACCAGTCCTTAGGAGGTTGAATTTCGAACAGCTTTTCCAGAGTACCGAGTTTCTTCATCCTCTCTACAATCAGGTACCATCCGCAATCCACATCCTGGCTTATCTCGCATTTGCCATTGCTCGTTCCGCCGCATGGTCCGTTCATGAGGGATTTTGAGCAGCGGGCAATAGGACATATCCCGCCGGTCAGGTGGAGTATGCAGCCTCCACATCCTGCGCAGAGTTCCGTAAATATACCAGCCTTTTCAACTGCCCCGAAAAACTCTGTGTTAATGCCTGGATATACAGGAATATTTCCGATTCTTTCAGAGAGAAAATTCACTCCAACACCGCAAGCCAAAGAGAGTACCGCATCAGACGTCCTCACATCATCCATTACAGGCTCAAAAAATTCAGGCTCACACTGTCTTTCGATTGCAGCATGCTTGACCTCTATTCCCACACCTTCCACAGAAGCCTTCATCCTAAGCATGGAAGCGAGTATCTCCGCTTCTTTGCCTCCGCCTGCATGACAAATTGCAACACAGGTATTACAACCAAAGACAAGAAGTTTCTTGAAATTCTTTATCATATCCCAGATTTCTTCAAAGGGCTTCTGCTTGCCGACGATCATTTCTCTCCACTCCTTTTCATCCCGCTTCGCCTGCATAACGCAAGCCATATGGGTGAAGGACCGAGTTTACGAATTCTTTCCGTGAATTCGGTACAGATATCAGCCCACTTTTGGCCCATCGCCGCAGAAAGATTATACATCTCCAGGCGTGCAGGATCAATGCCTACTTTCGCTAGCAATTTTTTTGCATATTTAACTCTTTTTGCGGCATATGTATTACCTTCCAGGTAATGACATTGCCCTTGCAGTCAACCTGCCACAAAAACGCCGTCTACTCCCCTCTCGAATGCGTGAAGGATATGGATATAGTCCAGCTTGCCTGTACACGGAAGTCTGATAACCTTCACATTCGATGGATACGAGAGCCGCATTACTCCTGCCAGGTCTGCAGCTGCGAAGGCACAGTAGTGACATGCAAAGGCCAGGATATTCGCTTCCCAGTCAGACTGTGTCTCGTGAGGCTTCTCTATAGAAGGAACCTCTTCATGCACTCCCGACTCTGCGACTTTAACCATTACTCATTCTCCTTTCCCTTTTTCTCCTAAATAAATATAATCTTATTCCACAGGCTCACATTCCACTGCTGCGTCTATCATGGCCAGTATCTGGTCGTCACGGAAGCTGTTTACCTGAAAAGCCTTGGCCGGGCAAATGCCAGCACAAATTCCGCATCCATGACATTTAACCTCGTTGTGAGCGACTTTGCCTTCCTCATCAATATACGGCGAATCAAACGGGCATACCCTGAAGCAGCTCAGGCAGGACATGCAGAGGTCTTTTCTACGCTTGGCGATGATCCCTGAAACAGATAGACGATCTTTAGAGAGAACAACGCCAGCGCGGCCTGCTGCGGCCAATGACTGACTGATGGTTTCGTCAAGGTTCTTTGGCGCATGAGCCAGACCTGAGACAAAAATGCCTTCGCTCGGGAAGTCAACCGGACGAAGTTTCACATGCGCCTCCAGGAAATAGCCGTCCGGGTTACGGGTTATCTTATACATTTCACCGACCCCGTCGGTTGTTGGGTGCGGCCTGAGACCGGTCGAAAGAACCAACCAGTCTGCATCCACTACCAGGTCCTTGTTCAATATGTAGTCCCACGTCTTTATCCTGAGCCTGTCACCTGCTCTCTCAACCACAGGTTTTTTATCCACCTGATAGCGCACAAAGATTACGCCTAAATCGCGTGCTTGCTTGTAATAATCTTCGCGCAGTCCATAAGTTCTGATGTCTCTATAAAGTATGACCACCTGCGCTCCAGGGTTCCCCTGCTTAATTGCGACTGCGTTCTTGATCGCATCCTGGCAGCATATGCGTGAGCAGTACTGGTTCGGTTCTTCGCGAGATCCCACACACTGGATCATAACAAAGCGCTCGCCAGATTTCGGCTTATCGCCCATAGCAAGCTTCTTTTCCAGTTCCCGCTGGGTAATAACATGGTCGCTATCTTTATAGAGATATTCAGCCGGCTCATATTCCACGCCGCCGGTAGCCAGTATGATCGCTCCATGTTCTATTTCGGTTCCGTCAGTAAGGGTTGTTTTGAAGTTGCCCACGAAGCCTACGGTCTTCTTGACCTCAACCCCGGTATATACCTTGATACGCTTATGGGCCTGAACCTGTACTAGCCTGGATTTCAGGAATTCCTGGACGTCATTTCCTTCCAGTGTACGGTAAAGGTTTCTCAAAAGGCCGCCCAGCTCTTTCTCCCTTTCTACGATACAGACCTGAAAGCCCTGGTCTGCCAGTGAGAGAGCTGTGGTCATACCTGCGATTCCGCCTCCGATGACCATAGCTGCTGGCGTAACTCCTACGGTATCGGTCTTGAGCGGTTCGAGGAGCCTTGCCTTTGCTATCGCCATTTTTACAATCTTGATTGCCTTCTTTGTTGCCTCCTCTTTGTGCCCCATGTGACACCAGGAGCACTGCTCACGGATATCAGCAAGATCGAACAGATACTTGTTCAGACCAGCGCCGCGAATAGTATCCTGGAACAGGGGCTCATGGGTCCTTGGAGTACAGGAAGCCACCACCACCCGGTTTAAGTTCTTTTCCCTGACCGTCTGTTTTAACATTTCCTGACTATCCTGTGCGCAGGCATAAAGCGTGTTGGTAACGTAGACAACTCCAGGCAGGTCTTTTACCGCTTCAACCACCTTATCGATTTCCACAGTCGAAGCTATATTGATCCCGCAGTGACAAACGAAAACACCGATCCTGGCTTCTTCATCAGCAATATCCTTCTCAGTAGGAAGTTCTTTGGCAACAGTTTCTGTCCCGCGAACCTCGCCAAGGAGTGCCATTGCCTCACCAGCCACCGCACTTCCCTGCATCACTGTTTCCGGGATGTCTTTGGGACTCTGATAGGTGCCTGTGACAAAGATACCTTCCACGGAGGTCTGCACAGGCTGCAATGGAGATGTCCGAGGAAAACGGTATGAGTTAGTCTCTATGCCGAATATCTTTGCAAACTTCACCGCATCCTTATGCGGCTCAAGCCCGATAGACAGAACCACCATGTCAAAAGTCTCATCGATGAGCTTTCCGTTCTCGGCCGCATAGCGAAGAAGCAGATCCCCTGTACCCGGCTCTTCCCGGATTGCAGAAATCATAGCACGCTGATAACGAACATTGTACTCGTTCTTTGCACGCTCAACATACTTGTCAAAGTCTTTTCCAAAAGCCCGCATATCCATAAAGAAAATAGTAGGCTCTATATTTGCCTCGTGCTCCTTGGCAATAATCGCCTGCTTGGTAGCATACATGCAGCATACAGATGAGCACCATGGATTTGCATTGTGAGAGTCCCTCGATCCTACACACTGAATCCAGGCAACCTTTTTAGGATGTCTTTCATCAAATGGCCGCTTTATCTCGCCCTTATACGGGCCGGATGCAGAAAGTATACGCTCGAACTGGACAGCAGATACTACGTTTTTCCACCGGCCCAGGCCGAACTCGCCCCTGACCTTTGCATCATACCGGTCTAGTCCCGGACAGAGAATGATCGCGCCCACATGCAGCTCGATCTCTTCGCCCTTATCTTCATAGTTGATAGCTCCAGCCTTGCAAGCCTTTTCGCAAAGGCGGCAACGTCCTTTTGTGAAATAAAGGCAATTATCTTTATCAATAGCCCTGGTGTTAGGCACAGCCTGGGGAAACAGTGAATAAATAGCTTTGCGTACCGTGAGGCCTTGCTCGAACTCGCTAGGTACCTTTTTAGGGCATTTCACTTCACAGTCTCCACAACCAGTACACTTATCAGGATCTACATAGCGCGGAGCACACTTTACCTTGATTTTAAAATCCCCTGGCTCACCTTCAACCGATACCACCTCGGCCAATGAATGGATATCGATGTTCAGATGTCTGCCCACCTCCACCATCTTAGGAGAGATCATGCACATAGAGCAGTCGCCTGTAGGGAAGGTTTTATCAAGCATTACCATGGTCCCACCGATGGATGAGTCCCTCTGAACCATATGCACTTTAAACCCGCTGTCAGCAAGATCGAGTGCAGCCTGCATCCCGCCTATGCCGCTGCCGACAATCAGGACCGAGCCCCGTTTTATAGAAGAAGCCTTCTCATTCATATCAGTTTCAACTCCATTAAGAGTCCGGTAGAATCTATAAAATGCCTGTTAAGCTGCATCTCCTTTGGGCTGAAACCCATCGCAATACCTAAAAGCTCAGTAATAAAATAGACCGGCAATCTTTTCTGGATCCCGTATTTTTCCCCGACCCGGTCCTGATATGCATCCATGTTGAGCTGGCACATGGGACAGGTAGTAATAAAGCAATTCGCTCCTCTTGCTAGAGCATCCTTAAGAATTCTGGACATAAGGAGCAAAGAGGTGTCAGTATCATTGATTACTGCTGAAGCCCCGCAGCAGTCTGTTTTGTAACTCCAGTCAAGTGCCTGAGCTCCCATGCCCTTGCAGACGATCTCCATACCCTGTGGATTTTCCACATTGTCAGGAACCTCCACATCACAGGGAAACCGTGTCAGCAAGCAGCCATAATAACATACAGGTTTAAGTCCCTCTAACTTCTTTATTGACTTTTCAGCGATCTCGCCGGAAATTGCTTTAGAAACAAGAACCTCGAGGATGCTAGATATCTTTATCTTCCCTTCGACCTTTTTGGTAAGTTCTGCATTTATTTTATTTTTTAGCCCGGGATCGTCTACTAGCTTCTTCTGGGAAACTATCATCCGGCTGTAGCAGGATGAGCAGGGAATGACTAGCTCGGATAGGCCGCTGGCATCCGCAATGCCAAGGTTGCGCGCGGGAAGAGCTATGGCTAAGAAGTCATCTGTCTTGCTAGCTGACGTTGCACCACAGCAGTTCCAGTCTTCAATCTCTTTGAGCTCAACCCCCAGCCGCCTGAACACTATCCTGCTCTGGATATCATAAAGTTCGGAAGAGGCATGCAGTGAACATCCTGGGTAATATGCTATTTCCATAAAATGCCTCTAATTTTTCCTATACCGAGTCTGAACCGCCTCAGAGGCTCCGGTCTTTTCCTTGGTCTTTATATAAAGGCGTTTGACCTCGGAAATTCTCTTAATCCTAGCCAGTCTGAAATGCATTCGTTTCTTCTTCATCATTGAAAGGCCCAGTCTGACCTGGTTTTTCATTTCATCAACGATTGCTCTCCAGCCACCGCCGCGTTTCAACTCACTTCTGGTGTTCTGCATCTCATAGAGACACATAAACTCCAGCTCGTTGACCCGGCCGAAGTGGGAAGCCGAAGTTAAAAAGGCATCGTGAAACGCAGCTACTTTGGGATTCAGTGGTTCAATATGGGCTTCCTTGGACATTTGTTTTAGTGTTTCGTTAATTCTTGCTGTCTGGATATTATTCGGGCAACGCGTGCCACAAGTATAACAGGCTACACACTTCCATACCAGAAGGCTATTAAAGGCCTCATCCTTTTCACCGAAAAGGATCATTCTGATTAAGCGATCTGGCGTAACCCCGGTCTCATCACCGACCGGACAGCCAGCCGCACACCGTCTGCATTGGTAACATGCCAGCAAGTTTTGACCTGATCGATCCATGACCTCTTGCAGCAGAGTCTTTGAGAGCTCAGGCTCTAATGTAAGAACTGGTGAAGACATATCGCTACTCCTGGTTCTGCCTGCAAAAGAACCTTCAAATTCCTTCATCAGAGGCTGATTCCTACAGCCATTTGCAGGCCTTCTTAATATATATACTATTTATATTATAAATTAAACATATTTGATTTATAGCTGTACTTTTATCCCTGCTGCCATTTTGGCGGCCTGAACTGTATTGTACATAAGCATCGCAATAGTCATTGGGCCTGCTCCTCCAGGTACTGGGGTGATGTATGATGCCCTCTCCTTCGCAGCTTCAAAATCAACATCCCCTACGATTTTACCTTCAGGAGTAACGTTAATGCCGATATCGATAATAGCAGCTCCTTCTTTCACCATATCGCCGGTTATCATTTTTGCCTTTCCTACCGCAACACATAGTATATCTGCCTTCAGACAGACATCCTTAAGATCAGGTGTTCTGCTGTGGGCTATGGTAACTGTGGCATGTTTTCTTAAAAGAAGAAGCGCAAGAGGTTTCCCTACAATAACGCTTCTGCCTACAACAACAGCATGTTTTCCTTTCGGATCAATATTATAAGCTTCAAGCATCTTTATCGCACCATGAGGTGTGCAGGGAACAAATCCGGTCTCGTCCAGCACAAGCTTGCCGAGGGCTTCGGGACCAAAGCCGTCAACGTCTTTTGCCGGAGATATCCTATTCATAACCTCTTTTTCATCCAGAGCTTTTGGAAGAGGCAACTGGACGAGAATCCCGTGCACCTTCGGGTCATTGTTCAAATCGTCTATCAGTTTTATCAGTTCATCCTGGGTTGTCGTCTCAGGAATTTTATGAGAAAAACTCGCTATGCCTATTTCAGTACAGGCTTTTTCCTTTGATGCGACATATTTCTTTGATGCAGGATTTTCTCCCACAAGCACAACAGCAAGGCCGGGATGAATCCCTTTGGATTTGAGTTCATCGATCTCGGTTTTCAGCTTTGCCCTGATGTCTGCTGCAACCTTCTTCCCGTCAATTAATTCTGCCGACATTTTTCCCCCCTTTAAAAATATAGATTTTAGTGATGAGAGGTTAGATCACCTTGTTGACTGCAGACCTAAAGCTATTATTCTCTTTTCTTGATGAGTTCCAATAGTTCTTCCCTTGTTGACTGTTTTGTTCTGAATATGCCCCTCACTGCCGATGTAACTGTTCTTGAACCCGGTCTTTTTACACCTCTCATGCTAATGCACAAATGTTCTGCATCAATAATAACCATCGCCCCTTTCGGTTTCATTTTATTCATAATTAAATCAGCGAGTTGAGTGGTTAAACGCTCCTGTACCTGTAATCTCTTCGCAAGAACCTCTACAGCTTTCACAAGTTCACTCAGTCCCACGATCTTCCCACTAGATGGGATATATGCAATATGAACCTTTCCTATGAATGGGAGCAGGTGATGCTCACAGACAGAATAAAATGGAATGTCTTTCAGAAGTACCATCTCGTCATGGCTTTCACCTTCGATAGACTTAAGTAATTCTTCAGTTGGAGTTTCGAGACCCGCGAATATCTCTTGATACATCTGTGCAACCCGTTCAGGTGTTTCCTTAAGTCCGGGCCTTTCCGGATCTTCACCGATTCCTTCAAGAATCAGTCTAACACCCTTTTCTATTTTCTTCAGATCCATAACGTTGTAGGAAAGATATCCATAAAATTTTTGGCATTTTAGCATTTGTTGTTATTTTATGTCAAAAAAAGATTTGATAATAATAGACTGCATTAGAATTATGAAATCATTTATCAATTACCCCTGCAAATACATTTTTAATTTCTCTCAATAATTCTCCATGTATAATAGGGATTCCTGCAACTACATTACCTGTTGATAAATGTTCCTTTCCACCGCCAAAATCCGTAATAACTCCGCCCGCCTCTCTTAGCAGGATTTCTCCGGCAGCTATATCCCATGGGCTAAGACCTATTTCAAAAAACCCTTCGCATCTCCCACAGGCAAGATACGCAAGGTCAAGTGCAGCAGATCCTGCCCTTCTCAGGTCACTTACCTTAAGGAAGACATTTTGAAAAAGGTTAAGATATAGGTCAATCAATTCTTTTCTGCGGAAAGGGAAGCCTGTTGTAATGAGACTGTCCTTTAAAGAACTTACTTCAGACACCTTTATAGGTTGTTTATTTAAAAATGCTCCTTTTCCCTTTTCTGCTGTAAAAAGTTCTTCTCTTAAAGGATCATAAATAACACCTAAGATTACCTCACTCTTATATTCCTGTGCTATTGATACAGAAAAAACAGGATACCGATGGATATAATTTGTAGTGCCGTCAAGCGGATCTATAATCCAGCGGTATCCCTCTGTCTTATCATCTTTAACAGATTGTTCAGCAAGCTAAAACTGCTCAGGAATGTTTTCTTTTATTGTATCTATGCTAATCTTTTCTGTGTCTTTCTCAACACGCGTAACAAAATCTGATGCCTTTTTAATATAAACTTCATTCTTTGAAATTCTTCCAAGGTTATCAAGGATGAATTGTCCTGCAAGCTTTGCAGCCCTGATAGCAGTGTTCAGAAAATCGTTTTTGCTTTCAGTCATATCATTACCAATAAGTACATCAGTAAAAGGACATAAGGTTCTCCCCTCCTTTCCAAGGAGGGGAACGGGGAGGTATTGGAATATCAATTTCCATTACCCCTCCAACCTCCCCTTGGAAAGGGGAGGATTCACTTGCTTATGTATTCATACTTATGAACTCCTTATTAAATCCTGATAATCTGTTTTTCAGTAATAATCATATCCACTTTCACATCATGCGTCTCTGAGGGGATTGTATCAACAAGTTGTTCTTCATATGCAAGGGCTATAATCGGTATTTTCCTCTTACTTTCTGACAACAGGATATCATAATAGCCTCCTCCGTAACCAAGCCTGTTGCCTGAATAATCAAATGCTGCACCCGGGGCAATAATAAGTTCAATATTATCGAGATTCACAAGCCTCTCATCACCGAGAGATGGTTCGGGAATTTTCATATAGCCGGGAGACAATTCGCTTATATCTTTAATCTTATACAACCTGAGCCTATGCCTTTCTCTATCCACCTTTGGAAGCACAACCTCCTTTCCCATTTCGAGAGATTCTTTTATCATGCTTAACGTCTCTACTTCCGATCTGAACGAGGCATAGAAAAATACTGTCTTTGCTGCAATAAACTCAGGTAATGATAAAAGCCTTTGCTTTATAAGTAAGTCTTTTTTAGTTTTTACATCCGGGGATATTTCATCCCTTTTTTTAAGGATTTCTTTTCTGATAATTCTTTTCATTAAAAATAATCAAATACCGTAATAGTTCAGCGCCCCTCCCCCTAACCCCTCCCACCAGTGGAGAGGGAATATGTATCAGTCACTCTGATAATTGCCGTTCCCCTTGATGGGGGAGGGTTAGGGTGGGGGTGAACTATTACGTTTAGGTTTACTTATTACTTGTAACCAACACAACTACATATATCAAATAAAGCCCTCCTCCGAAAAGCATTGTAAATGGTGAAATGCGCTTTTTAAAGACTATCTCCCCAAAGACTATAGACGCTGATGCAAGGGCGATTATTGCTGAGAATATAGCCATACCTGTAAGTTTCCACTCTGTAAACAATAAGCCTACAGAAACAGGAAAGGTTGACTGAAATACCATAGCACCTGTTATATTCCCGATAGCCAGTGTATCCCTTCCTTTCCAAGTCCATGTAACACTGTTGAATTTTTCTGGAAGCTCTGTTGCAATGGGCGCGAGCATCAGGGCAAAAAGGAGTGGGTTCATCCCGAATTTTACTGAGACATGCTCAAGACTCTCAACAAATCTATGTGCTCCTGCTATCATTAAAAACAAAGCCCCTATGACCTGCAATAATATTAAGATGAGGTGAGGGCTATCTTTATTTGTTAATCTTAATTTTCTGATAAATTTCCAGAGATACATCCCTCCAGGATGCTCGATATCTGCACTGTCACACCTGAAAGTACGATACGCATAAAAGATATATCCACAAATAAGAATTATGGCTACAGGTATGGAAAATGACCTTCCCAGAACAATCGGCATCAAGATCGCTGCAGAATACATAAGCAAAAAAAAGATAAGATCTCTCCTGACAGAATGGGTCTCAACATTAATCTCAAATCTCCGCCTTTTTTTTATATACGATGTTAATACAGTTATGCCCACAAAGAAAAACGCCAGCGTGGATAGCATAAATGGTGCACCGAGTATAGCCCCAACCCCGATATCCTTTGCTGACTCTCCTCCGTAAAAGAATATTGCAACTATGGGAAGTACGGTCTCTGGTAATGCTGTTCCCACAGCAGCGAGTATACTTCCTACAACTGCCTGAGAAAGGTGAAATCTTTTACCGAGGGTTTCAATGCCATTTGTAAAGCCTTCGGCAGCTATGAGTATCATAACAAGACCGATTAGAAGAAAAAAAAACTCACCGAGCATCAGTGTATTACAAGGACAGGACAGGGAGATGATTTTAAAACGGCATCAGTCACGCTTCCTATAAGCATTCCTTTTATAAAACCTAACCCACGTGCACCCATGACTATCAGGTCGATATCATTTTCTCTTGAGAATGAAATTATTTTATTTTCGGGTTCTCCTTTGTCTATTATCCCTGGCCCTTTAATGCCAGAATCACTCAGAAATTTATCGAGTCTATCCGCCGTCTGCTCAAACAACTCTTTTATAGCTTTATCACCATTCTTCCATTTTTTCATCTTCTTCTCTATGATATGACCTGGAAAAACATGTACCACATCCAGCCTTGAAGAAAAAATATCTCTTAGTCCTTTTGCCACTTTAAGGGCATTTTTTGATTCTTCTGAAAAATCAGTTGGGCAGAGAATCCGTCCGATTTTTATAGAACTTATCCTTGCCGTCTCCGCCTTTCCCCCTCTTACAACAAGCATAGGTATCCGCAACCCCTTAATCAGCCTCTCTGAACTGCTTCGTCTTAAAGCATGGGACATAAAACCGAGTATAAGCATATTTGGATTTATCTTTTTAGCTATCACATCAAATGATTCGTGGAGCCTTCCAACAGCAACTTCGGTTTCGACTTTAATCCCGGCATCTTTCAATCGTTTTTTTAATACAGTAAACTTTTCCTCAGCAACCTTTTTTTCTTCTTCCATATAGGGAGCAAGATAAGCAGGGGGAGTTACGAGGTAATCAATTACATAAAGAAGCTTTAAAGATGCACCCAGAACCTCAGCAAAAAACGATGCGTATCCGACAACTATTTCTGTAGCCGGGCCAAAATCAATGCCTGTAAGGATTCTTTCAACTTTCATTATCTACGACTGAAATTCTTTTCAATTTTCTCTTTCAAATCCTTAACCTCGCTTACTGCCTCAGGTGAATAATTATAAGGAGAACCCCCCTTAATATCGGCCTCCATTATTAGATGATTAAAGCTAATCGATCCACTAAGTTCCATATCCCCAATATTTTCTTTTATAAAATCCAAATCCTCAGGACCTCTTACCTTGTTTGCAACAACAAATACCTTTCTGACACCAAGTCCTTTTGCCATCTCTCTTACTGTTCCAGCTGTCTGTATGCTTCTCTGGCCTGGCTCAACAACAACAATAAAAGCATCTACAGATTCTGCCGTTCCCCTTGTCAGATGCTCTATTCCTGCCTCCATATCAACAATAATTATTTCACTTCGTTCAATCACCAGGTGTTTTAGTAGTCTTCTCAGAAGTACGTTTTCAGGGCAATAACAGCCAGAAGCAGCTGCCTTTGATTTACCCATAATAAGAAGCGTAATTCCATTCAGGTGGTATCCAATACCTTCAGGCAAATCATCAACTTTAGGGTTAAGCTTAAAAATCCCGCCCATAGTCCCTGGCTTTGCTCCTGTTCTCTCCTCTATAAGCTCTGGCATGTCAGCGATAGGCCTTATCTTATCGGTTTCTTCTTTTGAGATACCCAGGGCTGACGCAAGATTTGCGTCCGGATCTGCGTCAACTGCAATAACCCTTTTCCCTTCTGCTGCATAGAGATAGCTTAATAAAGAAGCAAGTGTAGTCTTACCAACTCCGCCCTTTCCTGTTATTGCAATCTTCATAATCTCCCCTCTCGGGAGGGGTGCAGGGGTGGGTTCTCGTTTATGTATTCGTTATCTAAGGGTTTTTGTCGGTCAAAATCATAAGAAAGCAGCTGTCTTCTTCTTAAGTATCTCCATAGTAAGATCTCCGAGGGAGTACTATTATTACGCAATTGTCTTGCAAGCTCTTTTAAATGAGGATTATATGGAATAATTTTCTTTCGTTTCATAATTTCCTGATAAATGTACCCACCCCTTTGCCCCTCCCTGGAGGGGATTCTTTTACCCCTCTTGAGATGGATTTAAGAGGTCACCCTAAACACCTTTCGTTGACGGTATACCCTTAACTCTTGGATCGATAAATACAGCCTTTCTGAGTGCCCTTCCCAATGCTTTAAATATCGCCTCGATTATATGATGCGTATTTCTGCCATACGGGGATTCAACATGGAGGGTTATGCCGCTGTTGCTTGCAAATGCCTGAAGAAAATCCTCTATGAGATCAGGTTCGAAATTCTTGATCTTACTTTTCTTTGGGAACTCAACTTTATATACAAGATATGGCCTTCCACTGATGTCAAGACTTACCGAGGCAAGCGCCTCATCCATCGGCACAGATGCCTGCCCGTACCTTGAAACCCCTTCCATATTACCAAGTGCCTGTTTAACCGCCTTGCCGAGTACTATCCCGATATCCTCTACCGTATGGTGATAATCAACATCAATGTCTCCCCTTGCTTTTAGTCTAATATCGAAAAGCCCGTGCTTGCACATTAAAGAAAGCATATGGTCAAGGAATGGAATAGAGGTATCTATAGTATATTTGCCTTTACCGTCAAGATTAAGACTTATTTTTATATCTGTCTCCTTTGTCTTTCTGTCAACTTTAGCTTTTCTCATTCATTTACACCTCTTAGTAAGAAGTAAAACCACATTCCTGTTTCAGTTTTTGTCATTCTGGCTTGCCCCGTGTGAAGCTGCGCTTCTATCGGGGCTTGTCCAGAATCCTTCTTTAAGAAAGATTCCATCCTCGGCGAGTCGCTGAGGTGACCCGATCCCGAAAGCTTTCGGGAGGAATGACATACTGAAGACACATACTTTGAACTTATTTCTGTATAACCTCCTTAAGCACTTTAACAAAAATCCTGTTCTCCTCCGGCGTTCCTACTGTAACCCTCAGACAACCATCCGCAACACCCTTTATATTTCTCACAAGAACACCTTTTTCCAGAAGCCTTTCGTATATTCTATCAGGTTCTTTTACCCTGAATAATATAAAGTTCGCTTCTGACGGATACGGACTTACGCCTTTTATCTTTGCCAGTTCATTAAAAAGCCTATTTCTCTCAGAGATAATTGATTTTATATATGATTTCAGTATCTTCCTGTCATTCAAAACCTCTATAGCCACTGTCTGGGAAAGAGAATTGATATTGAATGGAAGCCTTACCTTATTCACCTCATTGATTATCTTTTCATTTGCAATCAGGAACCCTACCCTTAAACCTGCAAGCCCAATCTTGCTCAGTGTCCTCATAATAACAAGGTTTTTATAATCCTCAAGCAGGGGGATAAATCCTTTAACACTTGCAAAAGGCTGATATGCCTCATCAACCACAACAATTGATAGCGATGAGGACTCAATTATCCTCAAAATCCTGTCCAAAGAAAAACAGTTACCGGTCGGATTATTCGGAGAGCTTAAAAAGATTAATTTGGGTTTTTCTTTGCGTATTGTCTTTAGTATCTTGTTAATATCGAGGTCAAACTCTTCATCGAGTGGAACCTCAATTCTATTCTCTCCGATAGCCTGTGCGATAATTCCATACATTGAGAAAGTAGGTATCGGGTAAAGCACGGGTCCACCAAATGTTGTTATAAGATAATAAATCAGTTCATCAGATCCATTTCCAAGGAGTATGTTTTCCGTTTTTATTCTAAAATCTCTGGAAACGATCTTTTTTAAAAACCTTGCCTCAGGGTCAGGATATCTGTTTGTTTTTATAGATTTTAATACCTTTAATGCCTCCTTAAAGCCATACGGACTCTCATTTGCATCGAGCTTTACTTTGCAAGGAATCTCTTTTACTTCATAGGCTGATAAAGAACTAATGTTGGGTCTCACAAGTTTTTTAATATCCATTGCGAGTGAATTATAACATAACTTGTAGACCATTACCTTTTACAATTTTTAATTTCTTTCGAGCATTTTCGCTCTTTCTCAAGGATTATCTCACCAGTTGCAAAAATTATTACCACCTGTGAGTCCCGAAAGCTTTCGGGACTAGATTCCCCGGTCAAGCCAGGAATGAAAACCATAATGAATGAACGTTATTGTCATTATTATGGGACCGTTAATAATAAAAAGTAGAACTCCTAAATCCTATCTGTTTGGGTTAATATAAAAAATATGATCAATATAAATAAAGCTTTACAATTGGCATCTATTGCAAGTGAAGAAGAATTGAAGTTGCTCGTGTACCATCCTTCTCATAAAATCATGTCAAAACTTATACTCAACAGCAATCTTACAGAAGATCTTGCCTTTATTGTTGCAAGCAGAAAAAATATTAATCCTGAGATACTTGAATCCCTTTACAATGATATAAGATGGAAAGAACATTATCGCATTATGTTAGCACTATGCAAAAACCCAAAAAACCCACAGAAAATCTCCCTTTCACTTATTAAATCCCTAAGGATATTCGACCTGGCTGATTTAACAAGGAATCATCATGTTCCCGTAAACGTAAGGATAAGGGCTGAGGCTTTTATCAATGAGAAAATCCTATCAATGCCATTAGGTATTAAAATAACACTTGCAAAAAGGGCAAGTAGTAACGTCTTGATGAAACTTATTGAAGATGCAATGAAAGAAGTTGTGGCTGTATGTCTTAACAGCCCTTATATGACCGAGGGAACCCTATCTAAAATCATAAGTATGAAGAAAATAGCCTCACACGTTATTCACCAGATAGCAAGTCATCCAAAATGGTCATGCAGATACCAAATACAATGGGCACTTATTCTTAATAACCACACTCCTCTTTCCCATGTAGTAAATTTCCTAAAAAATATCAAAACAACTGATCTTAAAGATCTCTATGCTGCCCCTGAATTACCGTTAAACACAAAACCTTTTATTCACAGAAAACTTTTAGAGAGAGAAGAAATCTAACCAGTATTTACACATTAAATCTGAAATTAATGATATCACCATCCCTGACCTCGTATGTCTTTCCCTCCAGTCTTAAAAGCCCTTTTTCCTTTGCAGCATGCATATTCCCAGCGGAGATAAAATCATCAAAAGAGATCACTTCTGCCCTTATAAAGCCCCTCTCGATATCAGAGTGCACCTTGCCAGCTGCTTTCTGCGCGTTCATACTTTTTGGAATAGTCCATGCCCTTACTTCATCTTCACCAACTGTCAGGAACGATATAAGACCTAAAAGGTCGTAGCTCACACATATCAGCTTGCTAAGGGCAGGTTTATCTATCCCCAGGTCATCTAAAAATGCCCGGGCTTCGTCAGGGGGTAACTGTGCAATCTCCATTTCAATTTTTCCACAAAGAGTTAAAACAGAAAACGACCTTTTATATTTAGCGTTAAAATATTCCTCAACTTTATCCTGAAACTCCCTTGCCGCATCTGTATTTAAATCATTTTCTCCAATATTCAAAACCACTATCTCAGGCTTGGTCGACAAGAATTGTAACGGTCTCATTGTCTTTTGCTCTTGCTCGTTAAACTCCACATCCCTGAGAGCGATTTCCTTTTCGAGACTTTCCTTACATTTGAGAAGCAGTTTTTTTTCAGACTCATCCGGCTTCTTCCCACGTTTTGCGCCTTGCTCCATCCTATCAAGACGTTTCTCTACAAATTCAAGATCTCCAAATATCAATTCAAGTTCGATTGTCTCTACATCCCGCAAAGGATCGATATTTCCTATCGGATGAACAACCGCATCATCCTTAAATGCCCTTACAACATGCACTAATGCGTCAACATCTTTTACCAAATCAAAGACCTTTCTGTTCTGTTCTATGTCACCTTTTGTAAGGCCGATATAATCTATATATTCAATTGTTGCATAGGTGGTTTTCTTCGGTTTAAATATCTCAGATAGTTTTTCAACTCTTGAGTCCGGTACTTTTACAACACCTTTACGCGGTTCCCCTGTAGTCGCTGGATATATAGGAGTTTCAATGTCCATCCCCGTCAGGGCATTAAACACCGTAGTCTTTCCTGAATTAGATAACCCGATGATTGCTATTTTCAATTTCCCTATTTCCTACCTCAAGGGCTATTATAACCCAAATTCCTACTTTCCAAGTTATTTATAAAATTTCATCCCATTTAAAACAGGAAGAACCTGTCTCTGAGCGGATTTTATTCGATACGATCTTTGTAAACCCCTGTGTAGTGAGTGGTGAAATTTACTTTACCGGGGAATACGCAATAAGATTAGTTCCTTACTGTCACCTAATCAAATGAATAATGTAAGCTATCAAACCTTTTATGTTATATTTAAATATATAATTCAAAACTCGAAACTTATGTCGACAACAAATGTTAAATAAATATAGCAACAACACTTAGGAGGGAAAATGATTTCAAAGGGAAAAGCATTATTCACTACCTTGACTTTCATTAGAAAATGTTTCATTTTTGGGCTTATTTTCACATTCAACTTCGGGTCTTACACTTATGCCAGTGAGCCCAAAATATCTCAAAAATCGATCAATATTTTAACTGAAATTGGACAGGCTACGGCGGAGATTGCAGAAACCGTAAAGCCTGCCATAGTGAATATATCGACGACAAGGACTGTTAAGATTCAGGGAACACCAAGCCCTTTCTTCGACGATCCGTTTTTCAGGAGGTTTTTCGGGGACCAATTCAGAATGCCGAAAGAACGCAAAACTGCAAGCCTTGGTTCCGGTGTAATCGTTGATCCTAAAGGCTACATTTTAACAGCAAATCATGTCGTTCAAGATGCTGAGGAGATAAGGGTAACACTTTCGGATAAGAGGGAGTTTAAAGGAGAGAGAGTAGGTACTGATGCAAAGACTGATATAGCAGTTATAAAAATAGACTCTGACCACCTTCCAACAATAAAATTGGGTGACTCTGACAAATTAAGGGTTGGTGAGACAGTGCTCGCAATTGGAAGTCCTTACGGTTTAAGCCAGACTGTTACAATGGGCATAGTAAGTGCCGTCGGCAGGGCTAATGTTGGTATTGCTGATTATGAGGATTTTATTCAGACAGATGCAGCAATAAATCCCGGGAATTCTGGCGGGGCGCTAGTAAATGTAAAGGGAGAACTTGTCGGTATCAATACTGCCATCTTTAGCACCAGCGGCGGCTATCAGGGCATCGGTTTTGCCGTACCGACAAGCATGGCAAAGGCTGTAATGGATAGCCTGATTACCAAAGGTAAGGTTATAAGGGGATGGTTGGGTGTAACGATTCAACCATTAACACCAGAACTTGCTAAGCAGTTTAATCTAAAAGAGGAAAAGGGAGCCCTCGTTGGAGATGTTATTGAAGGAAGCCCTGCTGAAAAAGCAGGATTACAGAGAGGAGATGTAATCATAGAGTACGAAGGCAAAAGGATAGATGAGCCATATCAGCTGAAAAATATGGTTGCGAATACTGCGCCAGGCCATGAAGTGAAGCTGAAAATTATTAGAGAAAATAGAACAGAAACAAATAAGGTTGCTATTGGCGAGCTACCGGCTGAGTTGCAAAAGACTGCAAAGGGCGAATATAACAACATCCTTAGAGGTGTTACTGTACAAAACCTTACACCAGAAATTTACAACAACCTTAACCTTCCAAAAAGGCTAAAGGGCGTCGTTGTTTCAGATATCAGAGAAGACAGCCCTGCTGCCATGGTGCTTATACAAGGAGACGTAATACAGGAAATAAAAAGACAGAGGATAACTAACATCACTGACTATGAGAATGTGGTATCACAGATAAATCCTGAAGAGGATATTCTGCTCCTCGTATTCAGAGGTGGCTCACCTCTATTCATTACACTTTCAGCAAAATAGAAGTTAGTCTTTTTGGAGTGAGTTACTAAGGATCTCAGAATTGAATGGACATTCGTAAGTCGTCATCGATTCTTGTCCGTCATGCCCATACCGAAAGCCTTCGGGATAAGCGGGCATCCAGTGGTTTTCTGTCCCGAAAGTGTTCGGGACCGGTCAAGCCGGAGAATGACAGCCATAAGGAATGAACGTTATTGTCATTATTATGGGACCGTTAATTAAGTACTACTCGTCCCTGAAAGTATCCCGAAATGTCATTTTACCTTTTTCATAACCTCTATAAGCGGAATATTAAGTTTCTTTGCGATTCTCTTGCAATCCTCATATTCGGGAGTCGCCTTCAGGATATCGTCTCCGAGCCTTGAGAATTTTACCCTTACCTTTCCAAATTCTGTATCTATTGTTTTAATTTCACGGTGAAGAATCCTTCTTTTAGCCTCATAAAATCTCAGTCCTATTGTGCTCGTCTCCTTCAGAACAATTTTCATCAAATTTTCCAATTGCTCTTTATTACAGAGAACTGTCATCTTTACTCCCGGCCTTCCCTTCTTCATTAACACCTGTGTAAAATAAACATCAAGTGCACCAGCCTTAAAAAATTTTTCCATCGCGTATTCGTATATTTGAGGGTTCATATCATCAATACAAGTTTCGATAACTAATATCTTTTCACCTGAGATTTCCCCCATCCCCGATTTACCCCCCTTTTGCCCCCCCTTGCTAAGGGGGGGATTGGAGGGTGAGGGGGGATTACCTATAAATAATCTCAATATATTTGGCCTGTCTTTAAAATCTTTATTGCCAGCCCCGATACCAATCTTTCCAATATCCATAGGAGGCATGTCTCCAAATCCTGACGAAATCTCCTTAATTATTGCTGCACCTGTTGGTGTGGTTAGTTCAAACAGCACATCCTTTGAATACACAGGGACTTTCTTTAATATCTCGACTGTAGCAGGCGTTGGAACCGGCAATATCCCGGCTTCTGTTTCTACAAAACCACTTCCGAGATTTATTGGTGACGAAAAAACCTTTTCCATGCCAAGTATATTAAGCCCTATGATTGTTCCAAAGATATCCACGATACAATCTACAGCCCCAAGTTCGTGAAGATGAACTCTTTCAAATGTCCCACCATGAACCTTTGCCTCTGCCTCGAAAAGTCTTTTAAAAATCCTCCGCCCCCTCTGCTTTATCTCCTCTGAAAGTCTTGAACGGTTGATTATCTTTTCAATATCCTTCCATTCTCGTAAAGCGTAAGGTGCTAAGCGTTGGGCTGAGACATCTATATCCACTTTGGTTGAGGTAAAACCTGATCTTTTTACCTTTTTGGCGGTTAATCTATATCCCCCGATAGGGATTTTCTTGAGCTCCTTTTCTAATTCTTTTATCGATACACCTGCATCAATAACAGCACCAAGACACATATCACCACTTATACCTGAGAAACAATCAAAATAGGCTTTTTTCAATGCAGTTCTCCTCCGATGCTCAATATTTTATCATCAAGCTATCCTTTTTACTATATACAGGTATACTTCATTAATTTGACTTAGACCTTATCTTTAAGTTATTTTTCATTATGGATTTTTACAATAAATTTTATGTTATTTTATCTCTTTTCGCCTTCACACTGCTGCTTAATCTGCCGTTCGGATATGCCAGGGCAAAGACAAAAAGATATTCTCTGCGCTGGTTTCTGTATATACATATCCCTATACCACTTATATTCGCTGCAAGAACTATTTCTCATATAGAGATGAAATATATACCAATCTTTGCATTTGCCGCAATTACTGGACAAATATTGGGCGGTAAGCTGGAGTCTTAGCCTTGCTGGCCAATATCATCATTAAACCGGGTAAGGTAGAACTTCGCGAGATAAAAACCCCGAGTCCTTCTCGTGGAGAAATACTGGTAAAGATTAAAGCTGCCCTGACCTGTGGAACAGACCTGAAGGCATTCGCTCGCGGTCATCCTATGATTCCAATGCCAGGCGTCTTTGGGCATGAGTTTTCGGGAATAGTTGCAGGTGTCGGAAAGGGAGTCAAGGGATTTAAAGAAGGCGAAGAAATAATGGCGGTTCACAGCGCCCCATGTCTTGAGTGCAGATGCTGTAAACAAAGACTCTATAACCTTTGCGAAAAAATAATGGATACAAAGGTTCTCGGCGCATTTGCAGAATATATATTGCTGCCCTCTCATATCGTGAGACAGAATGTATTCCATAAGCCAAAGAATCTAACATTTGAAGAGGCTGCATTTCTTGAGCCTCTTTCATGTGTGGTTCATGGGATGGAATCACTCAACATAAATAAAGGGAGCTATGCGTTCGTCATAGGGGCTGGTCCTATCGGACTTCTTCATCTATTGCTTTTAAAAGAAAAAGGTGCAGCAGTAGCTGTAACGGATAAACATGATACTAAATTAAAAATAGCGAAAAAACTCGGTGCAGATTTTGTATTCAGAACTGACATAGAATGTTCACCCTCCCCTAAACCCCTCCCCCCTCGAGGGAGGGGAATAATAAAAAAAAAGTCCCCTCTCTCCTTGTGGGAGAGGGAAAGGGTGAGGGGTTTTTTAATATAAAAAAAATCACCAATAGTATCGGATTCGATTATGTCTTTGAGTGCACAGGCAGGCCCGAAGTATGGGAGTCGTCTATCAATTATGTGCGAAGGGGTGGAACGGTTATCCTCTTCGGAGGTTGCAAGTCAGGCACAACGGTAACCTATGACACGGGAAGACTCCACTATGATGAAATAACTTTAAAAGGTGTTTTTCACTTTACACCTGCTGATGTAAGAAAGGCATATGAACTCCTTTGCGAAGGTAGGCTGGGTGTCTCAAGGCTCATATCAGGCAGTTATCCATTAAATCAAATACGAAAAGCCTTTGATAGATTATCAAAAGGTAAGGGAATAAAATATGCAATCCTTCCCTAATCCCCTCTTGGGAGGGGTGCAGGGGTGGGTCATGTATTCTCCTTAACCCAATTTTCAATAACCGCTACTACCCCTTCAATATTCTTCTTTACATCCATATCAGTAAACCGCAAAAACCTGATTCCTAACTTCTCCAGTCTTTCCTGCCTCTCTTTATCCTCATCGATTTTATAGTTGTGGGTTTCTCCATCTATCTCTACAGCAAGCCTTAATTCATTACAGAAGAAATCAACAATATAATTATCTATCGGTTTTTGACGGTCAAAGTCATATCCGAGTATCTGTTTACCTTTAAGATGCCTCGATAATAAAACCTCTGAAAGCATGCTGTTTTTTCTCAGTTGTCTTGCCAGTTCTTTTAATTCCGGATTGTAAGTAATGATTTTCTTTGGCATACAACCCACCCCTACACCCCTCCAGAGGAGGGGACTTTTTTGTATCTCTTTGCATAGAATTATTGTGAATCATAGCATCCTCTGCTGTTATTAACAAAATAAATAAGCATTAAAAATACTCCACCATTCTCTTTTTAAAACTAAACCTTAGTGTGTTCCCAACCCAATAAAATCCCCTCTTGGGAGGGGCGCAGGGGTGGGTCATCCCCTCTCGGGAGGGGATTAAGGGGTGGGTAATCCCACATTGAAAGGGTAAAAGATCAAAGTGTAATAGCCCTGACGCAACGAAAACCGAGACCGTAGCGCCTGTCATCGGGATTGTCCCAGAAGCGTGTAGCGCACCGGGCATTCACATGAACATAGAGCCACGAGCCGCCCCGCAGCACCTCCTCTTGCTTCTTTTTCTCATCATTCCAGCAATCAGTCCATTCCAAGACATCGCCAGTCATATCAAAGCAGCCATAAGGACTTACTCCATCGGCATACTTATCCACGGGGGTCGTTCCTCTAATGCACGATTCACATGTATTACACTTATTCTTATCAAACTCATTTCCCCATGGATATATTCTGCCATTGGTGCCTCGTGCAGCCTTTTCCCATTCTTCCTCGTTCGGTAGTCTTTTGCCCATCTCCTTTGCATAAGCATCTGCGCCATACCATGTTACATAAATAACAGGATGGCGTTCATAGCCTTTCTCTACTGTATATCGATCTCCCTCCTTTTGTATCCTACATCTGACATTTGCAACACTGCCTTGCGAATCAAACCATGTATCTAAAGCTTTCTTATCAGGGTTTCTCTTATTCAAGAATCTGCAATATTCCTCATTCGTTACAGGATATTTATCAATTTCATATTCATCAAGCTCTACCCATCTTACAGGCCATTCATCTTTGTATTCATAAGAACCCATCAGGAATTTTCCCGCCTGGATTAACATCATGTTATCAGTTGTCTCTCTGCATCTGAGTCTTTTATTTTCCTCAGTGAACAGCCTCTCAAGGGCTTCTTTTGCCTTTGTCTCGCCGAACTTGTCCCTCACCTGAAGTGAGTATGTTCTGACCCAGTCGTTCTCCGTTTCGAACAATGTTTTCTGCCAGAATTGAAAAAACTCCTCAGCGGAATTCCTATCAACGCCCTTTTCGACAAGCTCACAGAAGAACCTGCCGACTTCTGGTTCATATTTCATGTCGGCCATAGCTTCAAAAAGCTCGTTCTTATTTTTTCCCCTGGTAAGTTCCAACATCTGCTTTGCGGCAAAATATTCCTGAAAGTTCGGGTGGTGGTAGCTATATGCGTCTTCTCTGAACCATTTATCCGATTCTACATCAAGGACATGCTTGACCATACTCAACATCTGGGTCTTTTGCATCAGGGTAAGATAAGACCTGAATTCACGAACATCTTCTTTATGGAATTTCTCTTTTACGCCTTTCCTCAGCAATTTCAAGGATAGTTCAGCCAAATATTCAAGCATCCCATCATATTCGGATTCGTCTCTTGTGATCCCGCCGGCCATGTCATTCTCTATCTGCTTATCGATCAAATATCTTATAAAATTCTCGAACAACTCGGCCCTGTTCCTGATCATCTCTGTTTTGCCATCCAACAGCATGGATTTTATGAGTTTTGCGAGGAGGGGGACGTTTATCAGGCCCTCTGATACCTTTGTCAAATCTGCGGCCTCTTCATATTTGTCGCCGAAATACTCTTTTAATCTTTCTTCGTTGAACTTCTTAATCTCGGCAGGCTGGAGACCGTCGACATTCTCAATTAAATGCCTGCGACTGCAAGGTCTTGTCGAGACAATAAAAGGGCAGTTGCCTGTGGATTCCCTGATCATCCTGTTGACAACCGATACTCTTTTTTCTTCTGTCTGGTCATATGCGTCGATGATAAAGACGATCTTCCGGTATTTAAGCAGATGTTCTATAAGGCTGTTCATCCTTGGCCCGGTGATGCCAGGACTGGCGCACCTTAAGCCCATGTCTAACTTTGTCTTGACTAATTCCCTGAGACGCTCTAATGTGGCGGACTCTATCTCAGAGGCATGGATATAGAGAGAGAGGACATTCCACCTTATAAACTCTTTCTCAAGAAAGAGCATGAAGGTCGTCTTGCCGACGCCTGCATCGCCGTAAAAAACTATCCTCGTTTTATCCAAAGATAGGATTTCTCCCATGATGTCATTTACCGGATGGGTTTCTCCATTACTGAAAACCCATTCTATGGCAGATTCCACGTACCGGTAATTCCGGACGTCTTCATTCTTAAAGCACAGGCCCTTTTCGAATTCCCTTTCACGCTGAACGAGCATTCCCTTGCAGTATTGTTCGATATAGCTCCTGACATCCTGAGGAGAGACATAGCCGTCATTGAAAAATATAATCCTGTCTCGGTATTTCCCCATGAGGACATCTGATGCGATCACTTCATTCAGAAATGACCACCAGAAATAATCAAAAGCACGTTCAAATGTATCTTCAGGTATCCAGTTTTCATTGAAGGTTTTACGATATATC
>JBGOWS010000126.1:0-6432 GCA_041478735.1 Thermodesulfovibrionia bacterium
CCGAGTTTTATGTCAGAAAGGTTTACTATCCTGTTAAGCTTTGTCAGACTGCTGAAGAAATAACCAAGGTTATGGTAGCTGCCTGTTAGCTCAACCTTTACTGGAATCTCATAAACTATACCGCTTGAATGGGCCCTCTTTTGTTCCGGCTTCCAGAGTGATATCTGAAGTCCTGACTTTATACAGAGGTCTGAAACCTGTTTTAGCAAACTGGAGACCTCTTTTTCTTCAGGCAGTTGTTCTTTCAGCTCATTAAGCCTTTTCTTGAGTTTCTCGTTCTCTGCAGTTAGTTCTGAGAGCTTTTCAGCTTTTGACTGACTTTTTGCTATCTCATTTTCCTGCGCTGATACTTTATTCTCAAGGGCTTTAATCTCCTTATTTTTAGGCGAAATAAAAATTGAATAGCCTGCGATTGCAATAATTAATGCAGGGACAAAAGTTATTATTATTTTTGCGTATGGAGGTAACTTTTTAAGATCAATATTGATTTTTAATGCCATATCAAACCTTTATCCAGCACCTTGAGAATACCCCGCACCTCTGAGAAGTGTCGGGGAATACCCTGTGGTCAAGGTGCTTGGATTTAGCTTAAATGTTAGCTTAAATGTGTAAAGCTCTATTTTTCCAAGAGTTGTGCTTTTGGATTCCTGCAAGTAAACTTCAGTGAACATCTTTGAATTCTTGACATTGTCTACATATAAAACAATATCAGTGTTTGAAAAGCCAAAACCATCAATATTTATACTTCCCCCTGATACCGTCATGCTCTGAAGCCAGACACCTTTAGGCAGGAGGTTATTTATTTCGTCGAGGAGCATAACCGGGATGCTCTTGTTCTTACCGAGCTGTTCTATAATATTGTTTCTTTGCTGGAATGTCCTGTTAAGCTGTTCGAAGTTTTCAACTGCCTTTATCTTTTCCTTGAGATTCGCTATCTTTTTTTCATTAGCTGAGAACTGCGCCTTTTTTGTAGCCAGGCGGGAGTTAAAAAAGAAGTATAAATAGGCCATTACAATGCCTGTAACGAGAGTTACGATTACCATTGCAATAACAAAAGACGGTACAGGCTTAGATTTCTTTTTCCTCTTTACAGGTATAAGATTAACTTTTATCATCTGTCGCCCGGCTGTCTGAGGGCTAATCCTGCAGCCACAGCTGCTAAGGGGACTATCTCCTCTATATAGGTTATATCAAATCTTTTTGGTATCTTTATGTTTTTAAACGGGTTCATTACCTTTACCTCTATTCCTGTCTTTTCTGCGAGGAGTTTGGGGAAGTCCTTTATAAGTGCACAACCACCGCTTAATATTACTTCATTGATGTCTTCATTAAAGTACTCTATTGAACGATTAACCTCCCCGATTATTTCTTCTGATGCTAATTCCATTACTGAAAGGGCATCTTCCGGGGATACATTCTCAACCGGCTCACCCTTTTTGAGTCTTTCAGCGGCTTCGTAAGTTATATTGAATTCCCTCTGAAGGGCCTCAGTGTGAATATTACTGCCGACTGCACTGTCTCTTGTAAAAACAGAGATACCCCCTTTGAGGATGTTCATGTTTATCGTGCTTGCTCCAATATTTACAATAGCAATATTCTTATCCGGTTCAATTTCATAATTAACCTCGTAAATATTCTCAAGTGCGAATGAATTTACGTCAACAATCACGGGGTTAAGGCCAGCCTCTTTAACCACGGAGAGAAAATCATTTGTTATGTCTTTCTTCACAGCAACGAGGATAACGTCCATTTGACCAGGTTCTTCTTTGGGCCCAAGGATTTGGAAGTCGAGGTTTACATCTTCTATATCGAATGGAATATATTGCTCAGCCTCAAACTTTATAGACTCGGAAAGTTCCTCCTCTGACATTTCGGGCAAGGAAACCCTTTTAACTATTACCGAAGAGTGGCCGGATAAACCGACAGTAACGTCTTTTGTCTTTATCTCTGCCTTTTTTATCAATTCCTTCAGGGAGTCTGCAAGCCTGAGAGAATCTATTATTGAACCGTCAACAATAAGTTCGGGAGGAAGGGGCAATATATCAAATAACTCAAGTTCATAGCCACCTTTTGTATCTTTAAGTTGAACAACTTTAAGACAACCTGAGCCTATGTCTAATCCGATAGAACTTTTCCTACTAAAAATCATGGTCTATTGAATACCAGAAAAAAATCATCTTGTCAAGTTTAAATAAGAGATTTGCCATAAATATTAATAAATTAGTTTAACAATTTATATGACGTAAGTCACAAAAATATTTCCTTTTTTCGTGTTTGAGTTGAAAATATTTTTAAGAAGAGGAAGATTTGGGGATGTATATTATTGCCGAGATTTGAACCCAGAAGCCCCATCCAGAAGCCTCTCTATTCTTATCATATTTTTTTCTAACTTTCCTATCCCGAATAAAATATTTTCAGGGCTTTTAAGCCTGATATATTGATTTATATATAATCTTTCAAATCCCCCCTCCCCCCCTTTACTAAAGGGGGGGAGGGGGGGATTATTTTCATTGTCGTTTGCAGTGCTATGCGTCATCGATGCCCCAATAGGGGTAACTATCGGCATTCCATTTCTTGCTTTATGGTAAGCATCCTCATCGAGTGTCATTTCACTTAGATGTGATATTGCCGAATCTATTGAATGCCAGGCATCTTTTTTGGATTGTAGCTCTTCCATCGATGCCGAATCCCCGATACTGAAGATACCTACTCTTGTTCGCGCCAACGAAACCATATGGGCACCAACGCCAAGTGCTTTCCCAATATCATCACAAAGGGTTCTAATATAAGTTCCCTTTGAACATGATATTTTCAGATCAAGGAAGGGCAGGTTAAAATATACAAGGTCTATTTTATAAATATTTATCATCCTCTCCGGTCTTTCTATGTTCATGCCCATCCTTGCAAGTTTATATAAGCGCTTCCCATTTACTTTTATTGCAGAATACATGGGTGGCATCTGTTTAATCTGGCCTTTAAATTTACTCAGGACATCCCGGATATCAGCCTCATTTAATAAAGGACAACGTGTTTTTTCAATTATCCTGCCGGTTAAATCATATGTATCTGTTCTTTCGCCAAATTTTAATCGTACAATATATTCCTTATTGAGGTCTGATAAAAACCTCGTTATCTTTGTTGCCTCATTCAGACACACAATTAGTACGCCAGTTGCTATCGGATCAAGTGTTCCCGCATGTCCAGCCTTCTTAACTGAAAAAAGCTGTTTTACCTTAGTTACCGCCTTATGTGAACTTATATCCTTGGGTTTGTTGAGGTTTATGACTAAATTTTTTGAGTTCATTGAGTTTCTTAAGTTTCTTGAGTTTCTTAAGTTCATTGAGTTCATTGAGTTTCTTGGGTTTTTTAACACAAGAAACCGTGCAAACACAAGAAACTGTGTTAACTCGTAACTGCTTTTATCAGAGATTTCTTTGCAGATTCCAGACTCGCCTTGATTTCATAACCTGAAGCATTTTTATGTCCGCCACCTTTAAAAAGTGTAGCAATCCTGGCGACATTTATATCCCCTCTGGAGCGCAGACTTACCTTCCAGCAATTACTACATAGCTCTCTAAAAAATGCGGACATCTTAATATCCTTCATCATCCTTGGAAAACTGGAAAAATTCTCAGTATCTTCTGGACCCGCACCTGTCTTTTTATACATCCCTTTTGTAACGACGGTTATAGCAATATTATCTCTTATCTCGAGGGTATTCAAGGCCATTATAAGTAAAGCAAATCTTCCTTCAGACCATGTCTCATAAAGACTATTTGATATACACGCAGGGCTCGCACCTGCTTCTATAAGCTCAGCACCAACCCTTAAAACTTCGGGAGTTGTGTTGTTGTATCTGAATGTCCCAGTGTCAACAGCAATGGCAGAATAAAGGTTTATGGCGATTTCACTTGTTATCTTTAAACCCAATTCCTTTATTAGATAAAATACCATCAGCCCGGTTGCCGCTGCCTTTGGTACTATCCACCTTATATCGCCGAAGTCCTCTTCCGTCCCATGGTGGTCTATAACAGCAGAATACCTGAAACTCAGCCCTTCAATCCCAGCCCTCTTCAAGCTATTGCAATCTAAAAGTATAAGTGGCGAGCGAAGAGTGATAAGTGGCAGGATTGAATTTATAAACCTTTCATGGCCGGGAAGAAAATGATAAAACTCTGGTATAGTGTCCTTATCAAAGAGCACTGCTTCTTTCCCCAGGGTTTCGAGTGCCATTGAAAGGGCGATAGCAGAACCAATTGCATCGGCCTCGGGATTAACATGGGTCGCTATAAAAAACTTATCTTTTTTTCTTAAAAATGAGAGGAGCTTACGAGGAACTTTCACTTTCTTCCTCAATCTTTTTTAAGAGTTTGTCTATCTTGTCCCCATACTCGATGGAGGTATCGAGCCTGAACTCGATACCCGGTATAGATTTCATCCGGAGCCTTTTTGACAGTTCAGAGCGTATAAAGCTCTTTGCAGAATTCAATATGTCAAGTGTGTTCTTTTTATCTTCAGCTTTAAGGACACTTACATAAACCCTTGCGATCTTAATGTCATCTGTGACGTCAACCTCTGTAATTGTTATAAATCCGATTCGGGGATCTTTAAGCCTGTAAATGACGATATCAGCTATTTCTTCTCTCAGCAGATCGCTAACCCTCTGAGAGCGTTTATAAGGAAGCATAATTAAAGCTTTGCAGCTACCTTTTCAATGACATAATTTTCGAGAATATCACCAACTTTTATATCATTGAAATTTTCTACCATGATGCCGCACTCGTATCCTGCCTGGACTTCTCTTGCATCTTCTTTGAATCTTTTAAGGGAAGCAATTTTTCCATTATATATAACAATGCTGTCTCTGATAACTCTTATACCATCACTTGAACGGATTACAGAACCATCAAGTACATAACATCCTGCAACTGTTCCTATTCTTGATATCGGAAATATTTCACGAACTTCAGCCCTTCCAACAATTTTTTCTTTTAGTGTGGGTTCAAGAAGGCCCTCTAGGGCTTTCTTGACATGTTCAATTGTTTCGTATATCACAGTGTAGAGCCTGATATCAACGCCTTCTTTTTCTGCTATATGGGAAACATTCGGCTCAGGTCTCACATTGAAACCAATTATAATTGCATTAGAAGCAGCTGCAAGCATAATATCTGACTCTTTAATACCCCCAACGGATGAGTGAATAACATTCACCTTTACCTCTGGATGTGTAATACTTTCAAGAGCATCTTTTATTGCCTCAGCAGAGCCCTGGACGTCAGCCTTTATGATTATATTAAGTTCCTTTATTTCACCTTCTTTTATCTTTGCGTATAGTTCATCGAGGGTAAGTTTTTTTGTCTTTGCCATCTCAGCAACTTTTTGTTTCTGTTGCCTTGCAAGAGCTACCTGTCTTGCCCTCTTCTCATCTTCAACAACCGTAAAGATATCCCCTGCTGACGGAACCGCCTGGAACCCGATTACCTCAACAGGTGTCGAAGGGCCCGCCTTTGATATCCTTTTACCTGTATCGTCAATCAACGCCCTGACCTTTCCTGCATGGATACCCGCAATAAATGCATCCCCAACATTAAGGGTGCCGGATTGAACAAGTACAGTCGCAACAGGTCCTCTTCCTCTATCCAGCCTTGCTTCGATAATCGTACCCCGCGCTTTTTTATCAGGGTTGGCCTTGAGTTCCATTATCTCTGCCTGCAGGAGTATCATTTCAAGCATGTGTTCAATGCCTATGCGTTTTTTGGCGGAGACCTCGACAAAAATGTTCTTTCCACCCCATTCTTCTGGTATTATGTCGTATTCTGCAAGCTCACTCCTTACCTTTGAAGGATTTGCCTCAGGTTTATCAATCTTGTTTAATGCTAAAATAATCGGTACATTTGCTGCCTTTGCATGGTTAATAGCCTCAACAGTCTGCGTCATAACACCATCATCTGCAGCTACAACAAGTACAACTATATCTGTAACTTTTGCACCCCTTGCTCTCATCGAGGTAAAGGCTTCGTGACCCGGAGTATCAAGAAATACAATATCCTTACCCTTCAGATTAACCTTATATGCACCTATATGTTGAGTAATACCACCAGCCTCTGACTCTGTAACTTTTGTCTCTCTCACTGCATCGAGCAAAGAAGTCTTGCCATGGTCTACATGTCCCATTATGGTTATAACAGGAGGTCGCAGCACTAATTTACTAATATCTTCAGGTACCTCTTCAACAACAGTATCTTCTTCGACAGGATAAAGCTCAAACTTTATTCCAAAACTATCGGCAAATAACAAAGCTGCATCAGGGTCAACAGGCTGATTTATTGTAGGCATATATCCTAATTCCATAAATTTCTTAATAACATCGGACAGCTTAATGCTTATAAGTTCTGCAAATTCTTTTACAGTAGCTCCTTCAGGTAGTTTTAG
>JBGOWS010000125.1:0-6436 GCA_041478735.1 Thermodesulfovibrionia bacterium
GCTGTCCTGATTGACAAGAAGCTGAGTGAAAATTTTAAGGCTTATGGAAATCTCGGCGTTGTTTTCCCTGGAGATTTAAGAGGGCACGAGAGGGTGGAACTCAGAGAATTTCTCTGCGGCGGGGCTGCGATTGAGGCTGCTGTCTGGAAAAACTTCAGCCTGCTCGGTCAAGTATTCATTCAGGGTTCTCCTCTTACTAAAACATATATTTCATCAGTTGACAGGATGGCAGTTCTTCTTTCTCTCGGAGGAAGATATTATTCAGGTAATAAAAGTTTTGAGCTTTCTTTTACAGAAGACCCAAATACTTCGGGAGCGCCTGATTTTAGTTTGAATTTTTCATTTAAGAAGAGATTTTGAGGTTTTAGAGTGCGAGCTTGCAAACTTGTAGGCTTGTAAGCTATTATGCATATCATGAAAAAGAGAAAAAAATTCAGGCCTGACTGGGATGAATACTTTATCGGCATTGCAAAGGCTGTCTCAGCAAGAGCTACCTGTATGAGACGAAAATATGGTGCCATTATTACAAAGGACAATAGCATTGTAAGTACCGGTTATAATGGTGCCCCGGCAGGGATGAAGGACTGTCTCGAGGCAGGCAAATGTACAAGAAAAGAACTACAGATTCCCCATGGTGAGAGATATGAACTCTGCCATAGCGTTCATGCAGAGGCGAATGCAATTATTCGTGCGTCTGCTGATGAATTAAGAGGATCAACAATATATATATCAGGCATTGATAGCAGCAGCGAATGTCTTTCAGAGCCCTGCATGATGTGCAAAAGGATGATACTTAACTCGAGGATAGCCAGGGCTGTTTATTCAGACGGGAATAATGGATTTGAAGTTGTTGATCCTAAGAAATGGCTAAAGAAAAGGGTTTAGGAGGTAAAACCATGAAGACAATTGTAGTAACAGGATGCGCTGGATTTATAGGGTGGAAGGTATCAGAGAGATTGCTTGAGGAGAATATAAACGTTGTTGGGGTGGATAACCTTAATGATTATTATGACCCAAAGTTAAAAGAATGGCGATTGAGCTCATTAAACAAAAATCAAAACTTCTCTTTAAAGACACTTGATATCTCAGAATACGAACCCCTAAAAGAAATTTTTTCAGAAAAAAACAAGATTGATGCTGTCATCAATCTTGCAGCGAGGGCGGGTGTGAGGGCATCTGTAGAAGACCCATGGGTTTATCTTGATACAAATGTAAAAGGCACTTTAAATCTTCTCGAATGCTGCAAAGAATTTGGCGTCAATAAGTTTGTTTTAGCATCTACTTCGAGCCTTTACGGCCTAAATGAAATGCCTTTCAGAGAAACAGACAGGACCGATTCTCCTTTAGCGCCTTATTCAGCCACAAAAAAGGGAGCAGAGGTCCTTTGTTATAGTTACCATTATCTGTGCGGTCTCGATATAAGCATACCGAGATATTTCACAGTCTACGGCCCTGCAGGAAGACCTGACATGAGCATCTTTATATTCATAAAAAATATAGATAACGGGATACCTATAACAGTGTTTGGAGATGGCAGACAGCAGAGGGATTTCTCTTACATAGATGACATAGCAGACGGAACATTAAAATGCCTCCAGCCTGTTGGATATGAAATATTCAACTTTGGCAGTGACAACGCTGTTGAGTTAATGTATGTGATAAACCTGATAGAAGATATCCTCGGGAAAAAAGCTGTTATAAAGTTTTTACCCAGACATCCTGCTGACGTTTTCGCAACGTGGGCACATATTGAAAAATCAAGGGAGAAGTTGAACTGGTATCCGAAGACAACAATAGAAGGAGGCATCAAAAAAACTATTGAATGGTATTTAGAAAATAGGGAGTTTGTAAATAGCCTTAAAAGTCCGTAGCCTGCGGTATCTCAATCGAAGAAATTAGTTAGCTGGTGTGCTGTCCGTAACACTTCTTTACACTGTTATTGCGAGGGACGGGATCCGAAACAATCTCACTACAAGATTCCTCCCGGAGTTTATCCTGAGCGAGATTCTTCTCCCAAATGCTTTCGGGATCAGAATGACAAGCGAAGGGCTCGGAATGACAAAGCAGTAAAGTTATTTAGCAGACAGGACACTATAATACCTGTTTTGCAAGTTTCAATCTTTCTCTCTTTTTTTCCTTATGTATATCAGCGCGATTAACAGTAATAAGGCTAATATGAGAAGCAGGATGATATTAAATGGCAGGATGCTTTCTTCATAGATTGTCATATTGTAGTTGTGCTCATTAATCGTTTTTATATCAGGTTTTTGGACTTCACAAATTTTTTCTTCTGTAATGGCTATCACCTGAGTTTGTTCAGTGGGTTCTGCTGATAGATTCTGTTTTAAAGGTTCTGGGTTGGGCATTGGTTCAGGCTGAATTTGTTTAATGGGGTTGCCTTGTTTGTCAAGCCTTATGGGTTTCCAGTTTTTGTCATGGAGATGATACTCACCGTATCTTAGTTCCCATTCACTGCAATTCTTCCAGCATTTATGACCTCCTCGATAATCTGTTTTGCCAGGATGCGCATGAGCATATACTGAGAATAAAATAATAGCTATAAGAAATATAATGTTTTTCATGGGGAGAGTGTATAAAAAAGGTTATCCAATGTCAAATTAATTTGCCTGCTTTCTTGCGTATTTCTGTTTATATATAAAATTAGGCCATGCGGTTAATCCGAATAATGCAGTTGAGATAATGTCCCGATATATATCGGGATCGATACCTTAATTTACCTCTAACTGATGGTTTGTGGAATAATTTAGTGAATATAACCAATAAAGATATTTTCAATAAATTCATCGAGTTAAATAAATTTTTGCCCGCCTCAGCGGATTCGCAGAGGCGAAAACAATGCCTGCATTATTTTGGTTAAGCAAAGTAGGATAACAGAATGTAGAAGTTGACTCATCCAGGAGTGACTAAAAGAAAAGTTCACTTTAGACGTTCAAGAGTTCTTATTATATCAAGACCTGTGAACTTGTTTTTCTTCCCCAGATTGTAAATTACACAGGTAGGCGTTGCATTGATTATGTCTTCCTTTAAATAACTATTTAAAACGCTAAATGTAGGCTTTGTATCGAAAGGCTTAAATTTTATACCCTTTTTCTTAATAAAGGCTTCTAATTTTTCCTTTTCGGTTATCTTTTCCTTTGCTGCTTCAAATAGAATAGCCCTTGCACGAAGGACATATTTGAACTTTTTATTCTCATTTAAAATATAAAGAAAATATTTTGCATACAAAGTGGTCTGCGGATGCACAGGTGTATCAATGAACAAAATATTTATAGTGCCTTTTTTAACTAAATCGGTAATTACAGGCTCTAATTCAGGTTCCAGAGTCCTGCAAGGATTGCAGAAATAATCGGTGTATAATCGCACCTTTATCTGCCCCTTACCAAAGGAAGGCAGAAGAATCTCCTCTGCATAAACAGGAGTAACTGATCCTTTAAAAAAAACCAAACACAGGATAAACCCAAGAACTACAGAAATGGTTATAAAGATCTTTTTAGACTTTTCAAAGTTTAATAAAAATAGAAGGAAAATAATAGCGGCAAAGGATAAACAGTAGTAACAATAAATACCGTTGTTTATTTGAAACCCTAAAAGGTACAACTCCGCCCCAATTCCAAAAGAGAGCAAAAATAAAAAGATTAAACTCTTTTTCAGCAAATTGGAAAGAATTAACGTTCCCATGTAAAAGATTCCTAAATAGTTGAGGGCTAAACCCAAAATAAAGCCCTGTAAGTATGCGCATGATTCTTCACAAATACTATATAATAAGGCGATAGCAATGCCAACAAAGGAAAATATATTATTAATCCAGTGCTTTTTATGTGCCAAGTATTCTCTTATAAAAAAATAAAGATTTATCTTTCTATTACCTGAATATAAAAATATCTTCCAGGTTTTCTGTTAACTCATACCTGTGGCCTGATTTTTAGTAAACAAGTACTGCCTATGAAGCCTGCAGACTTATGAGAATACCAGTTCAACATCAAAAAAGCCATCTTTTAAGCAACTCTTTTGCCCCTTCTTTATCAAGAGGCTGGTTACCTGAACCGCACTGAGGGTCCTGAACACAGGAAGGGCATCCTTCCTCGCAGGGACATTCATCAATAATCTTTAGAGTTGCCATCAGCCAATCACCTATAACCTCCATCGCCCTTTTTGTAAGTCCTATTCCACCCTCATAGCCATCGTAAATAAATATCGCAGGTTGTTTAAATCCAGGATAAAATGTATAACTCAATCCTCCAACATCTCCCCTGTCACAGAGTGCAAAAAGTGGTATGCATGCTATAGCAGCATGCTCAACAGCATGCAGGGTTCCAGCAAGGTCAAAACCTTTTAATTCTATAAGGGATTGTGCTGACCTGTCTATCTTGGTCCAGAGCCCTTCAGTCTCGAAAACATACTCGGGCATATCCAGGTTATGTCTTGAAATCCTGATCCTGTCAAATATCCTCTTTTTCTTTTATTATTTCTGTCTCTTCCTTGCTCAATGCCTGGGTGTAATAATTTACATCGACCTCCCCGCATATCGCCTTTTTCTTTTTAAGATCAAGCGCTGTAATCTGATACTGTCTTCCCCTGTGAAGATAAATTGCACCAGGGAATGCTTCCCTGAAAACCCTTACACCACTCAATTCACCAATTGCCTTTCCTGATTCATCAATAATACCAAAAGGCTCTCCAATCGCCCTGATACCAACCTCCCTGTGTGGCATCCTCCTCCTTGAAAACCATATATCTCCTTCCCTCCCGGGATTTAAAATCTCTTCTTTGACAAGCTCATCAATTAAGGGCATAAGGTTTTTTACATCATACACACCATCATCTGCTTTCAAATAAACCTCTGAAGAGGCACAAGGAATATGCCTTTTAAGAATATTCCGGTTCTCGGGGTCTATAACTGCTGCTTCATGACTTTTTTCAAAGAATGCCCCGGGATGACGCATGAAATACTGGTCGAGCGCATCCTGGATAGCTATCATCGCAATCATTGATTCCTGCCCGTGTCTGCCAACACAACCTGCACGCTGCCATGTGCTTGCAACAGAGCCTGGATACCCGCACAGTATGCAGCAGTCAAGCCCCCCTATATCAACTCCAAGTTCAAGTGCACTTGTTGAGATAACGCCAAGGAGATCTCCGCTAAATAATCTATGCTCTATCTCGCGCCTCTCCTTTGGGAGGAAACCGGCACGATAGGGACTTATTTTATCCCCAAGCTCCGGTGCATGATTTATCGTCCATGAATATATAAGCTCTGTTATCTTTCTTGCTTTTGTAAAGACAATCGTCCTCAGCCCTGCATTTAGGCATCTTATAAAAAGCCTCGTTGCCTCTGTATAAGAAGGACTTTCTATGGGATTAATAAAAATAAAATGTTTCCCTGCCTGTGGCGCACCACTACTATCCACAACCTTAAAAGGGATCCCGGTAAGTCTCTCTGAAAGTTGGGATGGATTAGCTATCGTTGCAGAAGCTGCAATAAATTGAGGATTGGACCCCCAGTATTTACATATCCTCCTTAACCTCCTGATAACATGAGCAACATTCGAACCAAATACACCTCTGTAAGTATGTATCTCATCAATAACCACGAATTTTAAATTTCTAAAAAATGCCTCCCATTTTTTGTGGAAAGCGTTTATCGCAAGATGAAGCATATCAGGATTTGTGAAAATGACATTGGGGATCGCTTCCCTTATCTTTTTTCTCCTGTATGCAGTGGTGTCGCCATCATAAACCTCCCCAAAGTGAGTAATCCCCCCTCGCCCCCCTTTAGAAAAGGGGGGATGGAGGGATTTGAAAGAAGATAAAAAAGGATTGGCAATCACAAGGCTCTCATATAGCTCATTGAGATTTCTCACCTGGTCCTGCTCGAGCCCTTTTAGAGGGAATATGTAAAGCGCCTTAAGTTCAGGGTTTTCGATAATAGATTCAAGCACAGGGATGTTATATATAAGGCTCTTACCGCTTGCAGTTGGGGTCATGACCATAACATTCTCTCCCTGCCGTATCAAATTAATCGCCTCAACTTGGTGACTGTAAAAGAGATTTATTCCGTACTTTTTTAGTACATCCTTGAGCCTAGCAGACAAAACAAGTTTCATATACTGTGCCTTCACAGGAGGTATGTATCTGTGTTCTACGATCTGGAGGCTAAATTTTCTGTCGTTTCCCATGGATTCTATAAAGTTAAATATTGACATAGGAACAAGTCTTATATAGAATTTTACTACGAGAAACAAAATATTGCTCGTTGAAAATGTCTTTATTTTATAGGTGGTTATACGAACTTTTTCGGCTATTTCCGACATTCCCAAGTTTAAAACTACGCTCAGAGCCTCTCTGTAATAGCTGACGCGAGTTTTCATAATGTGCGAAAACGTGCTGGAATTTGTTCAGGGATATTCACATCTCC
>JBGOWS010000242.1:0-3757 GCA_041478735.1 Thermodesulfovibrionia bacterium
AAATCCAATTTAGCAAATCACATTTATGATAAAAAGGCCTTTCAGGAATTAAAGAATATACTACCAGAGAAAGAATCGGTTTTTTTTGAAGAAAAGACCCCAACAGGAAGATACCTTTTTCATGTTTATCCCATCCAGAACCGGAAGGACTGCTTTCACTGCCATGGTTCTTCCGGAAAGGTTCTCGGGAGCATGGTAATAAAGATGGATACTGAGCAAACCTATGCTGCTATTGCTTTCGCCAGAAATCGCACCCTTCTGGTGAGTATATTGGGTATATTAGCAACAATCGCATTAATTTATACCATGCTGACTATATTAGTAAGGCGTCCGGTTGAGAGTTTAGATAGAAAGTCAAAAAGGTTCGCTGAGGGAGACATGTCTGTTTCAGCAGATGTAACGACAGAAGACGAGATCGGGATCCTCGGCTCTACTTTTAATTATATGGTCAAGAGCATCAAGGACCAGATAGAATATGCCAACAGCTTAAGAACAGCTATCATTAATCCCTTATTTGTTACCAATACTGATATGGTAATTTCTCACTTAAACGATGCATGTGAGGTAATTACCGGTTATACCAAGGAAGAAGTGGAAGGAAAGATGACCTGCAGCGAGGTGTTCAAGAGTAACATCTGCGATACTGCATGTCCCATGAAGCAGTGTTTTGAAGAAGGAAAGGGTGTAAAAGAGTTGAGGGCAACCATTACTAATCGTGAGGGGGAAGAAGTGCCCATAATGATAAGCGCCAGTCCCATAAAAGATTCAGCCGGTAAGCTCCTTGGCGGACTCGAGATATTTCAGGATATTACAGTAGTCCTGGAAGCTGAAAGGTTGAAATATGTTGAAGAGGCAGCAGCCTGGGAAGAAGAACAGAGGAAATACCTTGAGGCAAGGGTAAAAAGTCTTTCAGATGTATTGACCCGTGTTTCCGAGGGAAATCTGAAAATTAGAGCCGAGGAACTGGGAAAGAACGATATAATGGATAAGGTTGTCCAGCATGTAAATATCATGCTTGATAATTTAGAAAAATTATATGAAAGAATCTCTTCATTCAGCAAGGAACTGGAGTTGAAAGTGACCGAAAGAACCGCGATGCTACGTGAAAAGACCTTACTATTAGAAATGGCCAATAAAGAGCTTGAGGCATTTGCCTATTCTGTGTCTCATGACCTGAGGGCGCCCCTCAGAGGAATTTCCGGTTTTTCAAAAATACTCGTTGATGAATATTCAGCACAACTTGATGATAGATGTAAACATTACCTGAAAAGGATAACAGGTAGTACAAACAGGATATCAGCCTTAATAGACGATATGCTTGCACTTTCGAGGGCTGGAAGGACTGAGCTTCAGATGAAACCTGTGGAATTTAGTGATATAATTAATAATGTAATAAATGTAATAAAGGATTTCAGGGAAGAAATTGAATCAAGAGGCATATCTATAAAAATAGGGGTTATACCAGTAATAAAATGCGATTTAACTCTGATGCAGACAGTCTTTTCTAATCTTATTTCTAATGCTATTAAGTTTACCCAGAAAAAGGAGAAGCCAGAGATCGAAATAGGGTACGATAAGGAAAAAGACGCAATATTTGTGAGAGACAATGGTGTAGGGTTTGACATGCAATATCATGATAAGATATTCCAGGTCTTTCAGAAACTCCATCTCCCAGAGGAATATGAAGGCACTGGCATCGGTCTTGCTTTCGTAAGAAAGATTATTGATCGCCATAATGGCAAGATATGGGCTGAATCAGAGCCCGGGAAATGGACAACATTCTTCTTAAAATTACGAAAGGAGGATGTGTAGATGATTAAAGAACATGTAACCATTCTCCTTGTAGAAGATAACCCTGATGATGTGGAGCTAACGCTCCATGCAATAAAAAAGAACAATATTGCAAATCCTGTAGAAGTGATACGTGATGGACAGGATGCACTCGATTACCTCTTTTATCAAGGAAAATATTCTAATTCTACACATTCACTTCCAGGTCTTATTCTACTCGATCTTAAACTGCCGAAGGTAGATGGTATAGAAATCCTAAAGAGCATAAAAACGGACAGGAGACGCAAACTTATCCCTGTTGTAGTTCTAACATCATCCAAGGAAGAGAAAGATGTCATAGAGAGCTATGATTTAGGGGTTAACAGTTATATAAGGAAGCCTGTTGATTTCGACCAGTTTGTTGAGACAGTTAAACACACAGGGCTTTACTGGCTCTTGTTAAATGAACCCCCGGCAGTAAGGTCATGACCGTAACAAAGCAAATACTTAAAATCTTCTTTCTCGAGGACAACATTGACGATGTGGAGATCGAACTCCATGAACTCCGAAAAGATGGGTTTAATATTTTATTCGAAGTGGCAAGGGACAGAAAGGAATTTCTTGAGAAGCTCAAAGACTTCAATGCAGATATCATCCTTGCTGATTATGCACTGCCTGATATAACCGGTATTGAGGCAATAAGCATATGCAAAGAGATGAATATGGATATTCCTGTAATCCTTATAACAGGAGCTGGTAATGAGACGATAGCAGTTGATAGTCTCAGGCTTGGGGCGATTGACTATATTATAAAGAAAAACATTACCGGTCTTCCTGCAAGGGTATTGAGAGCACTCGAAATATGGGCTGACCGAAAGGCTAAAGAACGCGCAGAGGCAGACAAACAAAAGTTTCAACAGTTGCTTTTTCAAGCGCAGAAGATGGAATCTGTGGGAAGGCTTGCAAGTGGTGTAGCGCATGATTTTAATAATATTCTGACAGGCCTACTGGGTTTTTCTGAACTAATGCTCCAGGATACCCCTAAAGACTCACCAAGCTATGAAAGACTACAAACTATAAGTACACTTTGCAAAAGGGGCGCAATGCTGATAAAGCAACTCCTTATCTTTGGAAGAAATATTCCAGTAGAATTCAAGAAAATCAACATTAATTCTCTTATAAAAGATAATTTGGGCTTTATAAGACATGCGGTCAAGGAAGGGATAGAGATAAGGCTTAATCTTCAGGATGGCATCCCTGAGATAGAGGCTGACACAGGGCAACTTACACAGGTATTAGTAAACCTCTCCTTCAATTCAGCAGATGCCATGGAGGGGAAAGGTGTCTTAGAGTTCAAGACTGAAAGATACCTTAGTGAAAGGCATACTGGTCTGGCAGATGAGTATGTATGCCTTTCACTATCTGATACAGGATGTGGTATTCCTGTTTATGATATTCCAAAGATATTTGATCCTTTTTTTACTACAAAGGCGGTTGGTAAAGGGACAGGACTTGGCCTTGCCATTGTGTATTCTATAGTAAATACCCATGGAGGATGGATTATTGTAAACAGTGAGTTGGGCAAAGGTACAACGTTTAATATATACCTTCCGGCAATCCACGGGGAATTAAGCAATGTTTCAGCCTTGGATGAGGAAAAGAAAATCAAGATGTACCGGGGTAATGAGACAATTTTATTAGTAGAAAATAAGGAAGAACTCAGAGCCCAATATACCACTGCACTGAATCGCCTCAATTATAACGTGCTTTCTGCGAAAAACAGTGAAGAAGCACTTGATATTTATTTAGCCACACCAAAGAAAATTGACCTGATCATCTCAGATATAATGCCTGGAAAATCCGGCATGGAGTTTTTCAATGACTTGAGGTCTATTAATCCTGATGTCAAATTTATACTTGTAACAGACCATGGCCTCAACGAACAGGTTGAATATATCAGTAAAGAGGTAAAGGCGGTAATTAAAAA
>JBGOWS010000214.1:0-4198 GCA_041478735.1 Thermodesulfovibrionia bacterium
ATAAAAAGGTCTCTCTTCCTCTCACGAAGCTCGAACCATGTGATGCAAAAACCCTTCATCCGAAGTAGTCGTTCGAGTAGTTTCTTGCCTGCCATTGATTGCCTCCTCCTGAGTATGAGTAGATTGTCAGTATCAACACATTATCAAATGGAGGCAATAACTGCAATATAAACCCTCTAAAATTAACCGCTTAAAGCTTTGGGAATGTCGGACAGACCCATAAAAAGAAGGCTGCCTAAAAAATATTCTCAATTTTTTACTTGACTTTTTAAATGGGAAGTTCAGACATGGCTACTGTCAGGACGTTTTCTATCTTGAAAAGGGGAATAATATTATAGCGGCGTGCAATCTTTTCAGGAATAATCTCCAATACCCTGCGGTCTATAGTATAATTCTTAATATTTACATGGGGGATATGCATCTTCTCCCCAATGAATCTAACCAGTTGTTCTTCTGTAACAAAACCTAATTTTATTAATGTCTTTCTCAGGGGGTCGTTTTCACGCTTTGCCGTTGCTTCAGCGATTTTAAGTTTTTCTTTAGTTATCACACCTTCATTGACCAGGGCCTGCTTCAGGCGGTCCAGCATCCTGATGTTGATAATTTTGTCTCTTTCCGGAACCGGGCTAACCATAGTTCTCAATGCAGATTAAACCGATTGCGGAATATAGAATAAAAATCCGAAGCGGTTCATTCACTCCTCCTTTAAATATCCCTTGACCGCATTTACAAGCATGTCCATATCAAAGGGTTTCGTTATATATTTGTCCGCGCCGGTTTCCTCTCCAAGCTTTACATCCTTTTCCTGTGTCCTGGCTGTTAACATTATTATGGGGATGTCTTTATATTCTCTATCGAACTTGAGGAGCCTGGCAATTTTATAGCCATTTATTTTTGGAAGCATGATGTCCAGTATAATAAGGTCAGGCTTTTCCTTTTTAGCCTTAAGAAGAGCTTCTTCGCCATCATAAGCCTCTAAACATTCAATGTTTTCAAGTTCCAGGCTGAACTTGACGGACTCTACTATATCCGGCTCATCATCAACAATAAGAACCCTATTTTTATCCATTGTATCCCTCCTTCTTTTAAATATTTAAAAGTTCCCCTATCTTTTCTGTTAATTTTTTCATCTCAAAGGGCTTGTACATCATGACATCAGCCTCGCTAAAGTCCATGAACATCTTTTCCCGTTCTGGATCGTTACTAAGGTTTCGCGCTGTTAGCAAGATAATCTGGGTCTTCTTCGAGAGTTTCCCTGACCGTTCATCTACTCTAATCATTTGGGCGACCCGATAACCATTCTCTTTGGGCAGCATCACATCTAAAACAACAAGGTCAGGTTTTTTTACCCTTAATGCTCCCAGCGCCTCCTATCCATTTGCCGCAGTGATCACCTCATAACCTTCCAGTTCTAGACTAAAACGAATTGTTTCTGTAATATCCGGGTTACCATCTACAACAAGAATCCTTGGCTTATTCATTTAATACCTCCTTTTTATTAACCCTTTTTTTCTAATCTTTCCATTGCAAAAACAAGCAATTCTTCTGCTGATTTTGCATCGTCCGGGTAGGTTGCAACACCGCTGACGAAAGAGCAACTGTACTTGCTTTCCCCCACGGCAATTTCAATGCCGGTTATATATGGCGTAAGCCTCTCTTTTGCAGCCTGTGCTCCACTGCAGATAATATCTGGCATAATAATAAGCACTATTATTTCACCGTTATATCGGGACACGTTTATCTTATCGATAAACCTTAATACCTTCTTTTCAATCTTTTCTTTAACCAATTCCAAGACCCTCTCGCACTCTTTTATTCCATAAACTTCTTTAACGTGAGCAAAGTCCTCAAGTTTAATAATCAAGACAGATAGCGGTAAATGATATTGCCTTGCTTTTGATATCTCGTTTTTAAGACTATAGTAAAAAAGTTTCTCTCTACCAATTATCGGAAGGGTAAAGCTGAATGTGCTTCCTACGCCCTCTTTGCTTTTGCACTGTATTTTTCCTCCGAGGGCATTGACTATGCCTTTTGATATTGCCAATCCCAAACCCGTGCCAGGCTGCTTCTTTACGGATAAAGATGATTCCACCTGATAGAACTTTTCAAAGAGATGCTTTACGTGTTCTTCTGGTATTCCGGTTCCGGTATCTGTAACCGATATCTCCACAAAACCGCTCATGTCCTCAGGCATATCAGGTACCCCCTCCACCTGATGTACACCAACAGCTATGGTCCCTCTGGCAGGAGTAAACTTGATGGCATTGTTGACAAGATTGATCAGCACTTGCTCTATCCTGGAAGCGTCTATATAAATTGAGGGCAGATCAGGGGCAATGTTCATCTTTAATGATATGGACTTTTCATTGGCTAATGATCTGAACGTATTTATCACATTTTCTATAATATTTTTTATATCCACTTCAGTATAATTTAATTGGATTTTCCCTGATTCTATTCTGGAAATATCCAGCAGGTCATTAATGAGAGCGCTGAGCCTGTTGACATTCCTTTGCGCCATAGATAGAAACTTCTCCTGTGCATCTGTTATCTCTCCAGTTTTCCTGCTTAAGATAATATCTACAGCATTCTTTATGGAGGCCAGGGGGGTTCTCAGTTCGTGAGAAGCGGTAGAGATAAAATCCGACTTTATCTGATCAAGCCTTTTTAGTTCTTCAGTAGTTTTTATCAATGATTCTTCGTAGCGCTTACGCGCGGTTGCGTCTCGCAGCGATAAGAGGTAGGCACCTTCTCCTTCCCATTCCGTTTCAACTACTCTCATGTCAACTATGGTGGGTTCTTTATCATCGTGGGGGATATCAAGCCCGGCAGTCTCACCTGTTACAAGAGGAAAGCCGAATATTTCACCTATGAGTTCCTTTTCTTTCCGACCAAATAGAGATTCGGCAGATGGGTTGACAAAACGCACTGTCCCTTTTTTGTCCGTAACTAAGACACCATCCGCACTCTTTTGTATAAGGGTGCGAAAACGGGTTTCGCTGGATTTTAACGCCTCTTCCGCCTGCTTGCGTTTGGTGATGTCAATAAATGAAGCCATCATGCATATAGGGTTGTTATTCTTGTCTTTGACCATGCTTGCCGAAAACGATACATCAAATAATGAACCATCTTTTCTCCTGGCCTTCATTTCACCTATCCATCCCTCATCTTTTATTGCTTCAACAACTTCATCTTCTTTCTGGCAGAATTTTAAGAGATGTTTTCCAAGGACTTCCTTTTCATCATATCCCCACATTTTGAGAAAGGATTGGTTTACGTATGTCAGATGTCCCTCAAGGGTAGCGATGCCAATCCCATTGATAGAAGATTCTATCGCCCAATCTTTTATTCTCAATTCATCCTCAATATGTTTGCGCTGGGTGATATCTTTTAGAAGCGAAACTGAGCCACCTCGACCGCGCAGGTTGCCGGTAATGATCTCAATCAGTATTGTTTTACCATCCTTCTTTTTCCCCTCAGCAAATCCAGCATAAAAACCTTCCTTTCCAAGTATGTCAAGTATCTCGTTATTATGTTCCGGATTAGATGGCATGTCGGAATAGAGAAGGTCGGTTTTCTGGTTAATAACTTCGTTTACCTCGTAACCATACATTCTTTTCAGTGAGGAACTGCACATAATGATATTTCTTTCTTGATCGGCCACTATGAGTACATATGGTGTAATGCTGTTAATGACGTCCTCCAACTCCTCTTGTTTTATAGCAGCTTTTCTCCAGCAACGATACAGCACAAAGATAAGCCCGGATAAATAAAGGAAATTAAAATTAATGAGAAAATCTACAATAGGTAAGCTGGTATAGGTTTCGAAAAAACTGTACAACTTTTCTATAAACTTAATGGACACGCTGAATATTGATAGGGTAATTGCAAAGATCAAGACTATGGACAAATAAAGGAGATATCTGTTGTTCATAGTTCACCCCCACCCTAACCCTCCCCCGTCAAGGGGGAGGGAACTTATTAGATTCGCTGATAAATATTCCCGTAATAGTTCAGCCCTCTTTTCAGAAAATTAAACATTTTCAAAAACCACTTGCATTCCGAATATCCATGTGCTATTCTTTAGCGTATGAATACGGACGTTAAATATCAAGGAAAAATTGCAACTACCCAAGATATAGACTTTATCAACAAATTAATTTCCAATAATCCTCTTGATAGTCGCCGTACCATATCA
>JBGOWS010000028.1:0-14272 GCA_041478735.1 Thermodesulfovibrionia bacterium
AGCCTGAAAACCTATTAGGCGACCATCTGTTAGCTCCACAAAAATCATCCTGTCTTCTGCCCACGCTCTTATAGCGGCTGGCTCGACATAACTTTCCTTCTCAACGCTTGTGATACTCATAATATTTCTCCTTTAAAATACCCACTAGTTGCATAACTTTTATTCAATTTGTGTGGCAGATGTGCTGGAAAAGCTTTTCCAGCGACAGCTTATAGCCCTTCAATCAGGCCAGCCAGCCTTTTGCCAAAATGCACTGAACGTTAAAAGTACGGTCACGTGAATTACAATAAAATTTTATCGCTTTGAAAAGGTTTTTTAGCATGTCTGCCACACTTTTTATGCAACGTTTAGGAATATTTTGATGCTCAAAAATTAATTTTTCAATTTCACGGATTATATGAGGAGAAACACCTTTGTTTCTGGCAAGTCTGATCGGCTCTAACCAGAATTTACATTCTCCATCTGGAGTTTCCGCATAGATATGAGGCGGTTCTTTAAGCTCATCTGAATAAAAGTGAAATCTGTAAGAACCAATCCTTAATATTGTTGGCATACCTCTCTTTGATAATCCTTTCCACTATTATAGGGCAATTCTGAGAGAAGAGCCATAGGTGAGGTAGTGATTTTAAAAAGAAATTCTGTTAGAATGATAAACGTTGTTCTGATTTTTTGAATAAAGGGCAGAGGATGATTGATTTACATACACACAGTTTTTTCAGCGACGGGGAACTTATCCCTTCAGAGTTAATTAGAAGGGCTGAGGCGATTGGCTATAAGGCTATTGCAATCACAGACCATGTCGATTCTTCGAATGTTGATCTGGTAGTTCCGAGGATTGTGAGTGCTCTCAAAAAACTAAAGGGTTTTATCTCTATAGAAGCCGTCCCGGGCGCTGAGATTACACATGCTCCACCCCAGATTATACATGAGCTTGTAAAAGAGGCCCGGCACCTTGGTGCAAGAATAGTGGTTGTGCACGGAGAGACCTTGGTAGAGCCGGTTGCACCGGGCACTAACAGAGCAGCGATCGAGGCTAATGCAGATATCCTGGCACACCCGGGTATCATTTCTGAGGAGGACCTTCTCCTTGCGAAGGAAAAAGGCGTTACACTTGAGATAACTTCAAGGAAAGGGCATTCTTTGTCAAATGGGTATGTTGCAAAAGAGGCAATGAGATTTGGTGTCCCGCTATGTATAAACACTGATGCCCACATTCCATCAGATTTAATAACAAAAGAGTTTGCAATCAGGATACTCCTTGCTTCAGGGATAGAAAAAAACCGTATTGATTCAATATTCGATAATTCAAAGGCTCTTGTGCAGAAGGCTCTCAGGAGGGATTAATGCCAAAACAGATTAAAAAAAGAGCGCCAAAGAAGACTACGTCTACAGAGGTAGATGTAAAAGATAAACTTGCCAGTCTGAAAGATACAATAAAAGAACGACAGAAAACAGCATTAAAGTACATTGCCGGCATCCTTGTAATATTCATAGTTATTGTCGGCTTTTTGTTTTTTTCCTATACCTCACATAAAAAGGCAAAGATATTTGAGAATGAGGCCTACAAGATCTACTACAACGAATATCAAAGTTCTTCTCTAAATAAAGAAGAAAGATACAAAAAAGCTCTTGATATGTTTAGAAAGGCTTACGAAAACAGGAAATCACCCACATCCCTATTTTATATTGCAGCCTGTTACTATGAGCTTGGTAAATACGATGATGCACTGAGTACTCTTAAGGATTTTACACAGAGATATTCAAACAAAGATAGATTCATTCCACTTGTGTATCAGAAGATAGCAATGGTTTATATAAAGAAAGGCGATGTAGCTAGTGCAAAAAAGGCACTTGATACTCTTTCTAATCTCAATGTTGATTTTTTCAAAGATTTTGCACTTATGGAATACGGCAGACTTCTAGAAAAAGAAGGGAAATTGGATGAGGCAAAGAAAAAATATAAAGAACTCACTACAAGGTTTCCCGATTCACCATTCATCGATGAGGCAAAGGCAAAATTATCTGAGAAAAAGGAAAGTTAAATCTTTTTATACTCAGTCATCTTCTCTGCGTGCTTCTTTTGTTTTAAAGAAACCCTCTTCAATGCTTTTCTCTTACTTGCCTTTACAAGGGTTTTCTTCTTTTGTTTAAAAGATGCCTTTTTTATTGCTGCCCTGTCATCCCTGTCTAATATAAACTTTCCTTTTGGAGGAAGATAAATCTTAACCCCTGCCTTGGGGGGTATTATCTTTTCCATGGAATTAAGATCGAGGATAACCTGCACAGGGACGCCTTTCTTTTTTGAGATACTCTTAAGAGTATCTCCTTTTTTAACTGTATATATATCTGCTGTAAAGCGTTTTTCTTCCGGTATCTGAGAGAGATTTTCGAGAAAAAGATCTTTCTTTCCTTCAGGTATTCTTAAGACATATTCAGGGACATCGGGGGGTGTACACCACCTCCTGAGTTCAGGGTTTAATCCTCTTATGACCTCCTCTGTTGTTTCTGTACATTCAGCTATAACCTCCAGATCAACAGGTGATTTTATTGTTACCTCATCATAATTGAGAGGAGGATGATACTCAAGGTCTTCAAACCCAAAATTCTGCGGACTATTTGCGATTAGGCTTGCAGCAATGAATTTTGGGACATAGTTCTTAGTTTCACTCTTAATATAACGTGTATTTAACAGCGCCCAGTAATCGTCTGTCTTTGTTCTGTTTAGCGCTTTAAGTATCCTGCCTTCTCCTGCGTTATATGCAGCCATTGCCAGATTCCATGAGCCAAACATTTCATAGAGGTCTTTAAGATAGTTCGCTGCAGCCTCAGTGGATTTTACAGGGTCTCTCCTCTCATCCCTCCACCAGTTGATTTTGAGTCCATATCTCTTTGCAGTTGATGCAATAAACTGCCAGTATCCTGCTGCCCGCGCAGGAGAATAGGCATACGGGTTGAAACCACTCTCGATAAGGGGCAGAAAGACTATTTCTTCCGGGACATTGTTTTCTTTAAGTATTTCTTTCATGAGATCGAGATATTTTCCCGACCTGCTGAGCCAGAGTGAGAACCGCTCTCTTATTTTTTCGCTAAAAAAACTGATATTTCTTTCGACAGCCTTTACTGCAAGTTCATTGTGACTATAATCTGATATAGTCTTAAAACCATCATTTGTTTTTTCTTTATTTATCTCTTCTTCGGGCAAAAAAGAAGATTTTACCAGTTGTTTATCTGGTATATCCTGGTTGATTTCTGCTGCATAAAGGGGCATTACGAAAAATAAGATGGTAATAAATTGAAAGATATAAAACCTGAACTTGACCATAGATTTACTTTTTTAGCTTAAAACAGGCTTTTTTGTCAAGAAAAAAAAGGGTTTTTCGTCGAAGGGATGAAGAGATAATTAAAAATATGGTGGGCAGTCGCAGAATCGAACTGCGGACACGAGGCTTTTCAGGCCTCTGCTCTACCGACTGAGCTAACTGCCCACGGTTTTAACTTTACACTTTTGAGTTTTATACTGTCAAGCTATGCAAATTTCACAAAGTCGCTATTAAAGCTGCGCTCGTGATTTTTCACGGTTGCTGTTTATGAGATATTTATAAACCCTCGTTTTCCGTTTAGAAAACCTTTAGAAAAAAAGTGAGGGAGAATTTTTAGATGAAATAAAACAATATCAGATGATTTTAACTGAGTAAACAATGTAAACTAAGCAAACATAGTCAGCATGATAAACTCAAGAATTTCAGAAAACTTAAAAAGTTATTTCCCCGCATTAATCTCGGGGCTAATTCTCATATTATGCTTTCCTACTATAGACCTTTTCGCCCTCGCATGGATAGCGCTGGTTCCGTTTCTTTTGTCACTGTATAACAAAAAACCTAAGCAGGCATTTAAGGCCGGCCTGTTTCTCGGTGTCCCTTATTTTTTCGGAACTCTTTACTGGATATACCATTCAATAAATCATTACGGTGGCGTTCCTCTTGTTGCAAGCATTGCTCTCGTCATTTTACTCTGTCTCTATCTCAGTCTATATACAGGTTTCTTCGCACTTTTTTTCTCAATAGCCATCAGGAACACTGCTTTCCCAGCCCTTTTTATTGCGCCGGTATTCTGGGTGGTTCTCGAGTTTCTGCGCTCCTATTTGTTTACTGGTTTTCCCTGGTCGAGTATTGGATATACTCAGTATAAATTTCTTACAGTTATCCAGATTGCTGATATAACAGGCATCTATGGCGTATCTTTTCTTGTGGTTGCCGTAAATGGTGCGGTAGCAGATATATTTCTCATAAGAAGGCGTATTAAGGATATACCTCTTTTCCCTTTATTACAGACAGTTATTGGTCTCTCTCTTCTCCTCTTATTCATCATCTCAACCTTCGTATACGGCCAATTTAGGCTCGGAGAGAAAAGACCCGGGAAACAGTTAACAACAAGTATTATCCAGGGAAATATCGAGCAGGATAAAAAGTGGGAGCCTTCTTATCAAAGTGCCGTTATGGAAGTCTATAAGGACCTTTCACTTAAGGCATCTTCTTCCTCCCCAGCGATAATTATCTGGCCGGAGACGGCAGTGCCGTTCTTATTTAAAACAGACAGGGAATATACAGAAGAGCTTATTGATTTTCAAAAACAGCTTGATTCATACCTTCTTTTCGGAAGTGTACTCGTTAAGGGGAAAAATGATGGTGAAAATCTTCTTTCGAACAGTGTTGTTTTGCTTGATAAAGCTGGAAAGGTAACTTATATTTATGGTAAAATACATTTAGTTCCTTTTGGAGAATATGTCCCACTGCAAAAGATCCTGTTTTTTTTAGATAAACTTGTTGTGGGTATCGGGAACTATTCCAGTGGTGATCATTATCTTAAGGCTGAGACTCCATTTGGAAGTTTTGCCTCCCTGATATGCTATGAAATCATATTTCCCGGACTTGTAAGAAGATTTTACTCAAAAGATGGAGATTTTATTGTGAATATTACAAATGATGCATGGTTTGGAAAGACAACAGGTCCTTATCAACATTTCAGTATGACGGTTTTTCGCGCTGTGGAAAACCGAAAACCTGTAATAAGGGCAGCAAATACAGGCATTTCTGGTTTCATTGACAGTAATGGCAGGATTATCTCAAAAACTGATCTTTTTCAACGGATGATCCTAACAGGAAATGTAATAACAGATAGCACAAGAAGTTTTTATTCAAAGTATGGTGATCTTTTTTCTTATATATGGATTGTTTTCTCTGTAGTATTATTGACAAACCTATTTTGGCGAGGCCAGAAAGGTTTATAAGGAGGTAGAATGCTTTTACAGAACGAGCTAAAAGAAGAATTATTAAATCTCAGGGCCAAGACTGAGTCCTTAAGAGGTTATCTTTGATTTACCGGGATTAAAAGAGGAAATTGAAAGGATTAAGAAAGACCTGATATCAGATAAAGTATGGTCTTCCCCTCAGGTGACCCGGGAACTATTGAAAAGAAAGTCAGAACTTGAGGATATAGTCCTGCATTTTGAATCACTGTTTAATAAACTCATTTATCTGGAAGATTCAATAGGTATACTCGAGGAAGAAAGTGGAGATCTCTTTCTGGATGACTTACAGAATGAGATTAAAAACTTAAAAGATGAGTTAGCGTCACTGGAGATACGGTATCTTCTTTCTGGTGAGATGGATAAAAACAATGCTATTCTTAGTATCCATCCAGGTGCAGGTGGTACGGAAAGTCAAGATTGGGCACAGATGCTTATGAGAATGTATCTCAGGTGGGCAGAAAGACATAAATTCAGTACCCAGATTGTTGATCTACAGATGGGTGAAGAGGCCGGTATCAAAAGTGCGACTATTACGGTATCAGGTCCATATGCATACGGTTATCTGAAGGCCGAGGCAGGAGTACACAGGCTTGTCAGAATATCCCCTTATGACGCTAATAAAAGAAGGCATACATCCTTTGCAGCTGTCTTAGTTTATCCAGAGGTTGAAGACGACATCGATGTAGACATAAAAGACGATGACATAAAAATGGATACATTCAGGGCTTCAGGTGCAGGAGGACAGCACGTAAATAAGACATCGTCAGCTGTGAGACTTACGCATATCCCGAGTGGCATTATTGTGAGTTGTCAGAACGAGCGCTCTCAGCATAAAAATAGAGCTATTGCTATGAAGATACTTAAGGCACGCCTCTATGACCTAAGGTTGAAGGAACAGGGAAAAAAAATAGAGGATTTTGTAGGGGATAAGAAGGGTATAGCGTGGGGAAATCAAATAAGGTCTTATATCCTACAGCCGTACAGACTTGTAAAAGACCACAGAACGGGTGTTGAGATAGGTAATGTTGACGCTGTACTGGATGGTAGCATAGATGATTTTATGAAGGCTTATCTGAAAGGTAAATAAAAATTTTTTCTTTCCTACTATAACTAATAAGTGTGTTTAAAAAAAGTAGTCATAGTAGGAAGTGTTTAAATGTTCAAAACATGGCTTAAACAGCAAGGAGCGCCAATCTTTGATGTTAATAAAAGGTTTAATAAAGTAGGTTAATTTTTGACATTTTTTATGAGCGGGATTAGTAACATTTTACTTGACAAGATGATAACAAAACAATAAAGGATTATCTTGTCTTAGCTGTTAGTATTTGGCTATAATGATTACACCTCCCGCAAAGTTATTAACATATGTTAGTAAATTGTTAGGAATTTATAATTATGAATCTTGAAGATATTTGGAATGGCAGTCTTTCAAAGATTGAGAAGAAAGTAGGTAATAGTAGTATACTTGATCTCTGGTTTAGACCAATCAAACTCTCTCAGGTGAAGGAACAACAGGCAACTGTAGAGATCCCTAATAGGTTCTTTAAAGAATGGATTGAGGATAACTATCCAGACATAATAGCCGAGGCAATAGGAGGGACTGTAGGATACCCCGTAACAGTTCGTTACAGGATAGCAGAGAAAATAGACCCTGTTGTTAAGAAGACGGACATGCGGTTAGAAAGCCGGAGACAGAAACTGGCAAGCAGAGGTATATATCTCAATCCTAAATATACATTTGAGAATTTTGTAGTCGGGCCAAGCAACCAGTTTGCCCAGGCAGCAGCAAGGGCTGTTGCGGATACTCCGGGCAGGACATATAATCCCTTATTTGTTTATGGAGATGTAGGTCTTGGAAAGACGCACCTCATGAGTGCTATCGGGAATGCTGTAATTGATAAGAGGCAGGATATTTCGGTACTGTTTGTCACTGCTGAACAATTTACTAATGAGGTAGTATCTGCTATAAGACACGAGAAGATGAGTGAACTGAAGGAGAAATACAGAAATGTCGATCTCTTACTTCTTGACGATATACATTTTATAGCAAATAAAACACAAACGCAGGAAGAATTTTTTCATACATTTAATGCTCTTTACGAAAAACAGAAACAAATAGTGATTTCAAGCGACAGACCCCCGAAGGAGATAGGTGCTGTTACAGACAGGCTCAGGTCAAGATTCAGTATGGGGCTTATCGCTGATATTCAGCCTCCTGAGCTGGAGACAAAGATGGCGATATTACTTAAAAAAGCCGACATGGAAAAAATAAACATCTCTGAAGAAGTTGCTCAATATCTGGCATCAAAAGTAAAGTCGAATATTCGGGAATTAGAAGGCTGTCTTATCCGCTTGGGTGCTCAGGCTTCTCTAACAGGCAAGCCTATAGATAAAGAAATGGCAAAATATGTCCTGCGGGATCTCATAGAGGAAGATGAGAAACCTTTATCAGTAGATCACTTGCAGAGAATAGTTTGCGAACATTTTGCCCTTAAACTCACTGATATGAAGGCAAAGAAGAGAACAAAGGAAATAGCCCTGCCGCGGCAGATAGCGATGTATCTAAGCAAGCAACTAACCAACTTGTCTCTTAGTGATATAGGGAAAAACTTTGGCGGTAAAGATCATGCAACCGTTATATATGCCTGTAAACAGGTTGAAGAAAAGAGGGCAAAGGATGAGGCGTTTAACAGGATGATAGAGAACTTTTTACGAAAGATAAAAACATAAGGTCAATGACTCGTAAAGAGCAGGAGGGATTATGAAATTAAAGGTATCAAGGGATGAAATGCTGGAGAAGCTGTCGAACATTCAGAACATAGCTGAGAAAAGAAACACAATGCCTATATTGAGCCATTTTCTTCTTGATGCGGATAAAAAAGGTTCATATATTACTGCTACTGACATTGAGACCGCTCTAAAAGAGCCGCTTGATGCAAAAGTTGAGGAAGAAGGGAAGCTCTGCATACCAGCAAGAAAGCTTTTTGAGATAGTCAAGGAGATGGAGGGAGATCTATCGTTAGAATCAGCTGAAGAGCAATGGCTCAAGGTCAGGTCTGGTACGAGCAACTTTAAGCTCGCATGTCTTTCCCCTGGTGAATTTCCAGCATGGCCGGCCGCCTTAGGCGGAGGAGATGTTGAAAAGGTAAAGATTAATGCCCTGATACTGCTGGAGATGATAGAAAAAACTATCTATTCTGCTGGAGAGAGCGATACAAGATATACACTTAATGGTCTTTTGTTTCATACAAAGCCACAGGATAAATCGCTTACCATTGTGGGTACAGACGGGCACAGGCTTGCATTAATAGTTAGACAGATGGACAGTGAAATAAAGGAAGAAAAAAAGATAATCGTCCCCCGGAAGGCTGTCTCTGAACTGAGGCGATTCCTTGACAAAGAAGGAGAAGAGATTAATATCTCAATTGGAGAAAAACACTTGCTTTTCAGCGTGGGCGATGTACAGTTCCTGACAAGGCTTATAGAAGGGACATACCCTAATTATGAGAATGTTATCCCTCAGGCAAATGAAAAGAAGATGTTTATAGGGAGGGATACCTTTGCAAAAGTGCTGCGCAGGGTATCAGTCATGTCGAAAGAAAGGGCTAGTGCTGTCAGAGTCGATATTGGTGAAGATAAGCTTATTGTCTCATCTTCAAACCCTGACCTCGGCGAGGCAAGGGAAGAAGTTGCTATAGACTATAAAAATGACAAAGTTTCTCTCGGGTTTAACGCACGGTATGTGATAGATGTCCTTGGAGCGATGATGTCAGAAAAAGTTATCCTTGAATTTCAGGATCCATTAAGCCCTGTCCTCGTGAAAGAGGATGGAAACGAGAATTATAAGTGTGTGATCATGCCGATGAGAATATAAGGTTAAGAAGGTTGAGGTCAAGGTTAAGAAAGACGGTCTTCTCAGCCTCAACCTTAGCCTTAACCTTTTAAGATTGGAGTAAATATATGGAAGAAAAGAATAACGAAAACGAAACATATACCGCTGAAGATATAAAGATACTCAAGGGCCTAACCGCGGTCAGAAAAAGGCCTGCGATGTTCATAGGATCTACAGGGATAGAAGGTCTGCACCACCTTGTATATGAAGTGGTTGATAACAGCGTTGATGAATCACTGGCAGGCTTTTGTAAGAACATAGAAGTGATTATCCATCTCGATGGGAGTTGTACTGTGATAGACGATGGTCGAGGAATACCCACAGGTCCTCATCCATCGGATCCCGAAAGGCGTTCTGCAACAGAAATTGCGCTTACAGAATTACACGCGGGGGGAAAGTTTGAATCAAAGGCTTACAGGATATCCGGTGGATTGCACGGCGTAGGGGTATCTGTAGTAAATGCCCTTTCAGAGTGGCTGGATGTAGAAATAAAGCAAAATGGAACAGTCTACCAGCAGCATTATGAAAGAGGCTGTCCAACAGGCCCTCTCTCTGTAGTCGGAAAGACAAAAGGGAGAGGCACAAAGATTACATTTAAGCCCGACTCAGAAATATTTGAAATTTTAGATTTCAGCTATGACATCTTATCCCAGAGACTCAGAGAACTGGCATTTCTTAACAGAGGACTTACGATAACCTTGTCAGATGAAAGGACAGAAGAGAAGCAGGTATTCCAGTATAGTGGAGGGATAGTTTCTTTCGTTGAACATCTCAATAAAAACAAGACCTCTATTCATCCTAAGCCTATTTATATATCAGGCGAAAAAGGAGATGTTATAGTTGAAATAGCGCTCCAGTATAATGACGGCTATGCAGAGACTATTTACACCTTTGCCAATAATATAAATACAAAAGAAGGCGGAACCCATCTTAGCGGTTTTAAGTCAGCGCTTACAAGGACGGTAAACAGCTATGCGCTTTCCTCAGGGTCCCTTAAAAATGTTAGAGAGGTTCTTTCAGGCGAGGACATCAGAGAGGGACTAACAGCTGTTATCAACGTCAAGCTTCTCTCTCCCCAGTTTGAGGGCCAGACAAAGATGAAACTCGGGAACAGTGAGGTAAAAGGCATAGTAGAATCCGTAGTGAATGATACGCTCAGCACATATTTCGAGGAAAACCCAGCTGTAGTAAGAAAGATTATTGAAAAGGCGCTCCAGGCAGCAAGAGCGAGGGATGCAGCAAGAAAAGCCAGGGAACTCACAAGAAGGAAGGGAGCTTTTGAAGATACCGGCCTGCCTGGGAAACTTGCAGACTGTTCAGAGAAAGATCCTGCATTAAGCGAAGTATTTATTGTTGAGGGAGATTCCGCAGGGGGCTCTGCAAAACAGGGCCGGGACAGGCGCACTCAGGCCATACTCCCTCTGAGGGGCAAAATACTTAATGTTGAGAAGGCAAGGTTTGATAAGATGCTCACTTCCGAGGAGATAAGAATTCTCATAACAGCCTTAGGGACAGGCATAGGAGCTGATGATTTCGATATATCAAAGATAAGATATCACAAGGTTATCCTCATGACAGATGCTGATGTTGACGGTGCACACATAAGGACATTGTTGCTAACCCTTTTCTACAGACAGATGCCCCAGTTGCTAGAAAAAGGTTATCTTTATATTGCTCAGCCCCCTCTATTTAAGGTTAAAAAGGGCAAGACAGAGAAATATATACAGAATGAAGCAGAGATGCAGAACATGCTCTTTGAGCTAGCCTCAGATGATCTTGAGATTTCTATAAAAGGACAAGCCGTAAAAGGAAAGGCACTTATCCCTCATCTGAAGAGACTGTACAAGTTCGAGCGGCTAATAGGATGGTTTGAAAGGAGAAGAAAAGACCCTGAGCTTCTTTTGTTCTTACTTTCATCAGAGATAAATAAGGATACATTGAAAGACAGGGTAAAGGTTGAAGAAATCCTAAGGATGATAAAGGAAAAAGACCAGAGCGTAAATATAGGGGAGATCCAGCTTGATGAGGAACATCAAACCTATGGAGTGGAGATCAGGAGGCATAACTATAGGCTCAACCTGGACACTAACTTCATAACATCTCCTGAGTTCAGAGAGCTCAAAAATCTTTTCAGCATCGTGAGAGATCTCGGAGAACTGCCTTATAAAGTACAGACAAAAGAGGGGCTAAAGGAGGTCAGGAAACTTGGAGAACTTCTTGAGCTAATATTTGAAACAGCTAAAAAGGGACTTACCATTCAGCGGTACAAAGGCCTTGGAGAAATGAATCCCCATCAACTATGGGAAACGACAATGGATCCTGATAAGAGGACACTCCTTCAGGTTAATGTCCAGGACTCTGTTAAGGCAAACGAGATATTTACAATACTCATGGGAGATCAGGTCGAACCAAGAAAGGAATTTATTACCACACATGCACTTGAAGCAAAAAATATTGATATATAAAAAAATTGTCCTCTTAATGGCAATCATCTTCCTCATATCCTGTGGAAAGGGAGAGGTTAAAAAGGTTTCCGAGGAGTCAAAGTTGGCACAAGAGGCTTTTGAACTCGCAGAGACCATTAGAAGTGCCTATATAAAAAATGATCGCGAAACACTCGAAAGGAATTTTTCAGTAGATGGCTATAGAGAGCTTATTGGAGCCATTAAAAGTTTTGACAGCGCCGAACTCACATTTACTCCGCTATGGGTTGAGATAGAAGACTCGATCGTTTCCCTTAACGTTTCATGGAAAGGCACTTGGATAGTCAGGGGCAAAAGAACAGAAGACAGAGGCGTTGCAGTCTTTGTGCTTGAGGGAAGACCTTTAAAACTTTCCCAGGTACGGCGGGCAAATCCATTCCGCCAGCCTTAGTAAGAAAATGAAAAAAAAGTAATGCCTTCTCCGCCTATGGTGCTCCTTTGAGCTTACCCTTTGCTCAAGTAAGTCTCGTCCCAACCCCTGAAAAGATAGTTTAATCCTTGAAAAATTGCTAAGAATCCTGATACCTTACTTTATGCCTGAGAATGACGATATAAAGCACAAACCTATAACAGATCTAACCTTTTTTACAAATGAGCCTGATCAAACCCTATTAGACAGATTTAAAGTAACAATCGAGCAAAATACACGCTTCTTTGATGTGCTTGTTGGTTTTTTTAGGACAAGCGGGTTTTTCAAACTCTATAAATCCCTTGAGAAAACAGAGAAGATCGGAATCCTCGTAGGTATAAGCCTTAATAGATATGCATACGAATTAATACAGAAAGCCAATCCCCCCTCGCCCCCCTTTACCCAGCACTTTCACAGAAGTGCGGGGTTTAGCAAAGGTGGGATGGGGGGATTTTTACACTTTTCTCACAGCGAAGCAAAAGACGATTTTAAAGAAAATGTTATCTCCGAAATGGAGAACGCTCCTGATAAGCCTGAAGTTCAGGAGGGGGTCGAGAAGTTCATTGAATGGATTAAATCTGGCTTGATAGAGAATCTCGAGTTCAATGTAGAGCTTAAAAACAGGGCTGATTATGATTTTGCCATAAAGAAATTCAACGAACTATGGAGCAAGTCAGTTCCTGTGTCAGAAGATTATGTTGAAACAATTAATACAAAGACCTGGCTCAATAATAATATCACACCATATGAACTTTATCTGAAATTTCTATACGAGTATTTCGGTGAAAAGATAAGCAGAACACCTGAAGAGATTTCTACTATATATTTGCCTGAAAACTTTGTTGAGTATCAGTATCAGAAAGAAGCAGTTGTTGATGCCAAATCAAAGCTTGAAGAATATGGAGGAGTATTTTTAGCTGATGTCGTTGGCTTAGGCAAGACTTACATCTCAGCACTCCTTGCTCAGCACCTAAGCGGCAGGCATCTTGTGATAGCCCCTCCTGCCCTTCTTGATGAACAAAACCCCGGCTCATGGATAAATGTATTCCGTGATTTCGGAGTTAGAGGAACCTATTTCAGGTCAATCGGAAAGCTGGATGATATTATCAAGGAAGGCACAGATAGATATAAGAATGTCTTCATTGACGAGGCTCACCGATTTCGTACAGAGACAAATATCAGCTATGAGGAACTTGCACAGATTTGCAGAGGCAAAAGGGTGATATTGGTTTCAGCCACTCCTCTTAACAATACGCCTAAGGACATTTTAAGTCAGTTGAAATTATTTCAGAAGGCTCGCAATTGCACCTTGCCTAATCCAAGAGTCCGTGACCTTGAGAAGTTCTTTAACCGCCTTCATGAAAGGCTGAAAAATCTTGATAGACTTGAAGACTATGATGAATTTATTAAGGTGACCAGAGAGAATGCAAAAGAGATTCGGGAAAATATTCTGAAATATTTAATGGTAAGAAGAACCAGGAACGAGATCGTAAAATATTTTGAAGGCGACCTTAAAAAACAGGGCTTAAGATTTCCAGAAGTTGCAGACCCTATATCTGTCTTTTATGAATTTGATGCTAAACTGGATAAAATCTTCACGGAAACAATCAGGCTAATCACTTCTCCCGATTTTAGATATTCTCGATACACACCTCTTTTATATCTGAAAGCCGGAATTACCCAACCTGAAAAACTATCTCAGATTAATATGGGGAAGTTTATGAAGATACTCCTTGTCAAACGTCTTGAAAGCAGTTTCTTTGCATTCAAAAATACCCTCGGAAGGTTTATAAAGTCATACGAGGCATTTATCAGAGAGTACGACAAGGGAAGGGTCTTCGTGAGCAAAAAACACATAAATAAAATTTTTGAATTTCTGGAAAATGACGATGAAGAAGCGATCCAGCGTTTAATAGATGAAGACAAGGCCGAAGAGAAAAGATCAGAAGAATTTGAGGAAAGGTTCCGGGAAGAAATGCAGAAAGATCTGAAAATTCTAAAACAGGTTAATGATATGTGGACAAAAATAGATTATGACCCGAAGATTGATAAATTCCTTAACCTGCTTAGAAATGACAATATCCTCAAAGAAAACAAGCTGATTGTCTTTACTGAATCTAAAGAAACTGCTAACTATCTTGAAGACAATATAAGAAAGAAAATTGGAGACATAGTGCTTG
>JBGOWS010000024.1:0-14616 GCA_041478735.1 Thermodesulfovibrionia bacterium
ATATCTCTCGGAAAAGCAACAGAGCTGGCAGAAATGAGTAGAGTCAGATTTATGGCAGTTTTAAAGCAACATGGCATATCTGCCTATGAATATGGTGAGAAGGATTTTGAAAAAGACCAACAAATGATAGCTCAATATCGTAAAACACTTGAAAAATGAAAGTTTTTCGGGTTGTGGCGGACAGCAGTTGTCTTATTGGACTGTCACAAATAGGCCTGTTTAATTTACTAAAAGAGTTATTTTCAGAGGTATACATTCCTGATGCTATATATGATGAGGTTGTTATTAACGGGAAAGATGAGGCAGGCTCTGAGGACACAGAATTTTCTATAAAAGAAGGCTTGATATTAAAGAAAACCGTTAATGATGAAGTAGCTGTGAATGCTTTGAGGCCAATCCTGGGCAAAGGGGAAGCCGAGGTTATTATCCTTTATAAAGAATTAGAGCTTGATTGTGCCCTGATAGATGAAAAAACAGCAAGGAGCATGGCAGAAATAATGAATGTAAATACAATGGGAGTTTTAGGGATTATAGATTTAGCAGCTGAGAGGGGATTTACTATCGACAAAAAGAAAGTTATTGACCGGCTAAGGGATTTAGGGTTCAGAATAAGCGATAAACTTTATAAAAAGGTGTTTCCCGATACAAAATAAATTACTGCCGGCAACTGCAGATAACAGCAAGCTAAAAATTGAATCCAAAGAAACAATTGCAAAAGTCTATTTTACCCCTTACCTTTCCCCTCTCCTCTTTGAGCTGTTGGCTCCGAGCCATAGGCCGCAAGGCAGATGGAAAGTCCCCTCTTGAGAGTGGTATTGGGGACTCCACTATTGCCATCTCATGCCTGGTCTCGCAAGGGTGGATGGGAAAGTCCCCTCTTGAGAGGGGTGTAGGGGTGTGTACTCTTAGCTCTTCGCACTTAGCTCTTAGCGCTTTGTAGATGGAAAGTCCCCTCTTGAGAGGGGTGTAGGGGTGTGTCCCCCTCCCTCTCTCTCTGAACGATTTAAGAGCCTTTCTAAAAAGGTGGAAAGGCGGTTCAAGAAGGAGGGTTTAGGGGAAGATGTAGTAGATGAGGCTATTACTCTTACTTTATCTATACCGGAGAGAATTCAACAATTATTAAAAATTTGACATATTTATATTCAATAATTAAATTATATATATGGAATCAATTATCAATAAAATAAGAAAAAGCGTATTAGAGTTATCACCTACCGAACGTGCAAGCTTAGTACACGATCTAATTTTAAGTCTTGAAGATGAATCTAGTTTCGATCTTTTACCAGAATACGAATCTGAAATAAGGCGGCGTGTTAAATTAGTAAAAGGCGGAAAGGCTAAAGGTCAAACAGCTGAATCTGTTTTTGATGAAATAGAGCATAAGTACCGTTGATAAAAGTAACAATCCTTAATGAAGCTAAACTCGAGTTGTTTGATGCCATAGAATATTATGAAGAAAAATGCCAAGGATTAGGTTTAGATTTTGAAAAAGAGATAAAATCTGCGATTGAAATAATCAGAAGACTTCCAGAATGCTGTGCACTTCGTAAGGATGAAACACGTCGTTATTTAGTAAATCGCTTCCCTTATTTGATAATCTACACATTTCATGAAAATCATATATGGATTATAGCATTTGCTCATTGTAAGAGAAAACCGGGATATTGGGAAGAAAGAATTAAAAAATAGATTCATTCAATTTAAATATAAAATGCATAACAAGGCAAATTCAGCCGACATCCTCCGTTCGAGGCTAATCGATGATACTCTTGGAACGAATTTTATAGTCCCCTCCCAGGGGTTAGGGAGACTTTTGCAAAAGCCTCATATTGATATTTAATATTTTCTCTGTGTTCTCTGTGGTTAAGTTTTGATAATCCGCTCATGTTCACGAAAACAAAAATATTATGAGTGTATCAATAGATACTTCGATGGCCACTGTCTCGGTTGTTATCCCCCTTTATAATAAGGGAAAATACATCGAGCGCGCTTTGACTTCTGTGTTGGCACAGACTCATCCAGCTCTTGAAATAATTGTAGTAGATGATGGTTCAACCGATGACGGCCCTGAAAGAGTGCTTAATTTCAATAACCCTAAAATTACCCTTATCAGACAGGAGAATAAGGGACCAGGGGCAGCCAGAAACGCTGGTTTGGCAATTGCAAAAGAGAAATACATCGCCTTTCTTGATGCCGATGATGAGTGGTATCCTTCGTTTATAGAAAAAGGAGTTGCATTATTAGAGCATAATCAGGAAGGTGTGACAGTCGTATCAATGGGGTATTACCAATATCCGTCCATGCGGTTGAACAGCGAAGGACTTATGAAGTTACAAGGGGTCTATGAAATTACTCCTGATATTGATATAGATTTAGTAAGTGATATAGAAGTTTTTACTTCTCTGTGCTTTACCATTATAAGGACTGATGTTGCAAGGAGATGGGGTGGATATTTTGATGGATTTAAATGTATTCGGGGGGAAGACACATACTTTTTTTTAAAACTCCTTTTTAATGAAAAGATATATGTTATTCCAGAGCCCTATGGGTTATACCATACAGAGGCATCAGATCTGTACGGCTGTGGATATAAGACTATTCCTCCCCTTGAACCATTTTTAATAGATCCCCGTGATATTATTGCTTCTTGCCCGTCAGCAAAAAGGCATATTTTGAAGGAATATTTGTCATTATATGCACTCAGCATGGCTGTAATGTACAGCAAATTAGGTCAAAAGAAGAAAGCAGTTGAATTACTTAATCGTTTCTGTAACAATAGTAGCCTATATACTAAACAAGTATTAATGGTTCGGTTACTTACCGAGATTTCTCCAATATTACCATCAATTCGCTGGTTTTGGCGATCTGCCAAAACAATTGGCAGGCAAATAAGAACAATCTTTTAATCAAAAGAATTCCTTGAAGCTATGCTTCAGGGTATAATAATGCAATGCGTTTTCGTCATTGACCCGAAAATATCTTTAAAGTTGTCATTCCGGCAGGTCGTAAGCGGGAATCCAGTTCCTGGTGAAAAGGCTCTGGATTCCCGCTCAACAGACTGCGGGAATGACGGACAAGGTTTATTTTCATGTTCCCTTGTGAGCCAAAGGCTCATGTCGATTCCTGCGAAAGCAGGGAACTATAAGGAAATGGATTCCCGTTTTCACGGGAATCCCTGGATTCCGCATCAAGTGCGGAATGACAATTTTATTACTCATTGTTCAGTATTTGACACCTCGCAGCTCTGCTGCGGGGTAGTTCATTATGGATATACCATTAAATAATTCGAACGCATCCACTGTCTCTGTTGTCATACCGCTTTACAACAAGGGGAAATACATTGAGCGGGCGTTATCTTCTGTCTTGGCTCAAACCCTTTCTCCTCTTGAAATAATTGTAGTAGATGATGGCTCAACCGATGACGGCCCTGAAAGGGTGCTCAATTTCAACGATCCCAAAATTATCCTTATCAAACAGGAAAATAAGGGGCCAGGTGCTGCGAGGAATGCCGGCCTCGCTATAGCCAGAGGTAAATATATAGCTTTTCTTGATGCTGATGACGAGTGGCTGCCGACCTTTCTTGAGAGGGGTCTGTCCCTTCTTGAAGACCCATCAGCGAGGGTCACTGCCGTCTGGACGGGACGCTTTAATTCGTTTGGAACTGGTCTCGCTGAACATTTGCTCCATTACGAGCAACGGATTTTCGAGATTACCGCAGAGACGGATATTAAAATGGTGCAGAGGGTGGTTTGCTTTATCTATCCTTGTACCATGATCATTCGCACAGATGTGGCGAGCAAGTGGGGTGGATTCTTCGATCGATACCGTTGTCTCCTTGGCGAGGATAAGTATCTGTTCTTGAAAATCCTTTTCAACGAAAGGGTCGGGCTTATCAATGAGCCTCTTGCCATCTACCACAGGGATGCATCGGATTTATGCGGTCATGTCTCCCCCGACCCCTTAGCTCTTCAGCCTTTTTTGGAAGACCCACGTGAAATGTTATCATCGTGCCCGCACGAGAAAAGGCACGTACTGCGTCAGCACTTGTTGTGGTGGGCGCTGAACAGGGCGGAGGAATATAGCAAACTGGGACTGCGGAAGAATGCAGTCGAGCTTCTTAAACGTTTTGAGAGCTTTGGTAAGCTCTTCAGCGGCAGCGTAATCAGGGTACGCTTGCTGGCTCGGCTTTCACCTGCATTGCCGCTGATCTGTAAAGTCTGGCGTGTTATGAGGGCTGCGGTCTTATGGCTGAGGAAATACTGTTTAAGGAAAAAGCGAACTCTTCCAAAGAGAATCGCCCTGTAGCAGATTAATTGGCGCTGATTAGAGTATTTTTCATCCAGGAGAGCAATGTTCACCAAGTCTGACATAGGAAGAAATCTTCAACCAAGAAATATCTTGTTGTTTTTCCTTATGCTGATCTCCGTTACCCTTCTCGTTGTGAAGGGGCTGGTTGGCCTTATCTTTCTTGTTGCTTTGCTATTATTGCTGACAGGACTGGTACGACCAAAGTACCTTTTCCTTCTCGTTATTACGCTTTTTGCCATAGAGGCTGTCCCTACGGTTTCATTTTTTTCATACGCGAAGATCGTGGGGGTTGTCTTAATGGGCTGTTTGATACTAAGATTTGTCTTGACGCGCGAGAGAATGCCTAAAGACGATTTCTATGGGTTTTTCCTTCTCTTTATGGCTGGGGGTGCCCTTTCGTTTCTCGTCGCAAAAAATATAAACGTCTGTATTACTACATACGTGGTATACATTTCTTTGTTTGCCTTTTACGTCTTGGTACGATATTTCGTCAGGGATGAGGAGCGTTTACAGGAGGCCTTGAATTACTTGATAGTGAGCAGTGTAATCATATCATCCTATTTTTACCTGACAGGCTCTATAACGGAGGCTGAGGGTGGCGTAATCCGTACGGCTGGTGGTATGGGTGATGCGAATAACTTCGCTGGATGCATTCTCGCTGTCCTTCCGCTTGCAGTCTACAGGGCGATGAACAGCTCCGGGTTTCTGAAGCTGATGTTTTGGGGATGCGTTAGTATTTTATTGATACTTGTGGTCTTGTCGGGGTCACGAGGCGGTTTGCTGGGGTTATTGGGCATGGGCGCCGTATTTTTGGCCTACTATGGAGGCAAAAAGAGAGCACAGGTGATTCTTGTAATCTTTGTTGTCGGGGTATTGGCATATTACTTTATTCCGGACGAATACTGGTTCAGGGCATCAACTATCATTCATCCTGAAAGAGAAAAAGGCGGTTCGATCTCAACACGATTAGACAACTACAAGGCAGCAGTGAATATGATTATTGATCACCCATTCATAGGAGTCGGCATCAGCAATTTCCGGCAAGTAGCCCCGGACTATGGCCTATATAGCGGGACGGTTGCGCACAATACGTACCTTGAAGTTCTGACAGGCGGAGGGCTGTTACATTTCATTCCTTTTTGCCTCATTCTCGTATCTTGCTGGAGGAAATCATCACCAGCACATTCAGATACGAAGAGGTTCAGAGATCTCTTTATCTGCCTGCGGGCATCGTTGGTATCGCTTCTGATTACCCTTTTCTTCCTGAGCGATCCCCACAAGAAGATATTATGGTTCCTTTTTGCGATCATTTCGTCAGCGTATTACATTGCTGAAGAGCGGCGGCTCAGGTACAGAACGGGCAATCAATCGTGAGATTGACAATCGCGCAGTTCACTTTCGGTCTTCAATTAGCTGGACAGGAACGCGTGGTTGTGGATCTTGCCAGGGCTTTTAATAAGAAAGGTTATAAATCTTTGGTTTGCACAACAATGTTCGGAGGGGAACTCGTACAGGAATTGGAATTATCGAATATTCCTTTTCAGTCTCTTTATTTGAAAAAAAGTTATGACCCCAGGGCTTTAATTCCCGTAATGCGTTATTTAAAAAATAATAGAGTTGATGTTGTGATCACACACGGCACAAGTGGTTCCTTAATACCCAGAATCGCAGCAATCTTTTCAAAAATTCCTGTTTTTATTAATGTAGAACATACAATTTCGGATCATAAAAATTCCTATCTTATTTTTATTAATAAAATTTTATCATCATTCACTGATAAAATTATCTGCGTTTCAGAGCAAGCAAGACAATCTTTACTAAAAATTGAAAAAACAAAATTGGACAAAGTCTTGGTTATCCATAATGGGCTGGATACAAGCAGATTTTCATCTGTTAAAGAAACAGATAAAAAAGAAAATGATAAAAGAAAAAGAGTTGGTATTGTTGCCAGTTTTAGCGAGGTTAAAGGGCATGTTTATTTTGTTGAGGCTGCTGCAAAGATTGTTAAATTTTATAAAAATGTGGAGTTCATCTTTGTAGGAGACGGAAATTTAAGGCCAAAGATAGAACAAAAAGTGAGTGAATATGGCCTTGATACATATACCCGTTTCCTTGGGGTCAGGTCTGATGTGGGTGACTTGCTTCAGACGTTCGATGTTTTTGTCTTATCATCCCTCTGGGAAGGGCTGCCTATAAGCCTTTTGGAGGCTCAATATTTTGGTGTTGCATCAGTTGTTACAAATGTTGGCGGTATCCCTGAGGTCATTGAAAATGAATATAATGGATTGCTCGTTCCTCCAAGAAACCCGGATGCTATGGCATCGGCTATCTTGAGAGTCCTAAATGATGATAAACTGAGGAATAATCTTGGATCGCACGGATCTGAAATTTTCACTCAGAAATTTTCTATTGAAAAAATGTCAAATGCATATCTCTATTTGATTTATGACATTTTAAGCTCTAAGAGGCAAAAAGAAAAATCGAGTGAGTAAACTACCACCGCCAGAGGCGGTGGCTTTCGGGCCGTATATAATCGCGTCACCTTGACATCATTTGAAATATTGAAACCGTACCAATTTGAAGAAGGCTTTTTCTCAATTCTCTTGGTTATGCCGATGGATATGAATCCACAGGTAGAACCATATTGTTTGGACCACCACCAGAGGTGGTGGTTTAAGCCGATTAATTAAATTTGAAATTATAAGATGAAGAAAATAGCATATATTACTGGTAATACCCCTTTTGGTGCCGGAGAAGAATTTGTGCTTACTGAAATGCTCGCCCTTAAAAGATCGGGTGCAGATATGCTTATAATTCCAAGAGATATCTCTCAAGGAATATTCCACAAAAAAGCAGAACTATTACGTGAGATTACGTTAAGCATACCCTGGTTTAACGGTAAGATATTTAGGGGATTCATAAAATATATTCTTATGAAACCTGTCCCGTTCATTAAAATTATACGAGAAATTGTCATCAAAGCAAGAAATGCAAAGATAGCTTTAAAAAACTTGATAATACTTCCCAAGTCCTTATATCTCTCCAGGCTTTTGACTCAGCAGCATGTTTCTCATATTCATGCTCATTGGGCCTCTACAACATCGACAATGGCATACGTCATTTCAAAAGCCTCAAGCATACCCTGGAGCTTTACAACGCACAGATGGGATATCAAGGAAAACAACTTACTTAAAGAGAAGTGTAAAACAGCATCATTTGTCAGGGCTATCAGTGAAAGAGGAAGAAATGAAATAATTGAAATTATCAAGGATAATTCGTTAGCGAAAAAGATATCTGTAATTCACACGGGTGTTAAATTATCAGAATACAGTAAAGATTATTCTCCACGTTCTGACATGTTTACCCTTTTGTGTCCAGCGAATCTATTGCCAGTAAAAGGTCATATATACCTGTTCGCGGCATGCAGGACATTATTAGATAAAGGTATGCGATTCAAATGTCTCATAGCAGGAGGTGGTCCTATTGAAGAGGAATTGAGAAGACGTGTCAGCGACCTCAATCTTGATGGCTCTGTACAATTTTTGGGAAAGTTACCTCATGAAGGTCTTTTGAATCTTTACGCAAGAGGCAAAATTGATGTGGTGATACTGCCAAGCATCAGAACGAAAGATGGTGAACAAGAGGGCATTCCCGTTTCTTTAATGGAGGCTATGTCATTCGGTATCCCTGTGATATCGACAAATACAGGCGGGATTCCCGAATTGATTGGAGACGGAAGTGGTATCATGGTTGCAGAAAAGGATTCCCAAGGCATTGCTGACGCAATCGAAAAACTAATGAAGGATGGAGCTTATATGAGATTGCTCACTGAAAAGGGACAGAAAAAAATAGAAGAAGATTTTGACGTATCTGCAATTTCTCAACGATTAATAGAAATGTTTTTTAACAATGTAATGGTTTATACAGAGACAAAATGAATATCTTACTTATCAATCATTACGCAGGTTCAAATAAACATGGCATGGAATATCGGCCTTATTATCTTGCACGCGAGTGGGTAAGACTTGGGCATACAGTTAGCATTATTGCTGCTTCTTTTTCGCATCTTCGGAGTAGAATTCCTAATATGACGGGGAGTCACTGTGAAGAAGTAATTGATGGTATTCGTTATCTTTGGCTGAAAACTCCAAGATACCAAGGCAATGGTTTCAGCAGGGTGATCAATATGATGATTTTCAGCCTCATGCTGTTCATAAAAAAAACATTAATTGTTGGTAGTCAAAAGCCTGCTTTGGTAATTGCTTCGTCTCCACATCCATTTGTTATATTTGGTGCATGGAAAATTGCTAGAGAAGCAAAGGCAAAGCTCTTTTTCGAAGTAAGAGACTTGTGGCCCCTAACGTTAATAGAGCTTGGAGGTGTACCACGCTTTCACCCTTTCATTAAATGTATGGAATGGACTGAAAAATTCTCATATAGAGTTTCAGATCAGGTCATATCGTTGCTACCCAAGGCCGATCTCTATATGCAGGGAAAGGGCATGGAAAAAAATAAATTTTTTTATATTCCAAATGGCGTTGATGTCTCAGAATGGAGGGCCGGCAATAGGAGTTCTATTGGCATTCACCAAATCGAGGTCCTTGATGAGCTGAAAAAAGGGGGAAATTTCATCTTAGGATATGCTGGTGCTCATGGTATTGCAAATGCTCTTGATAATTTAATAGAGGCGGCCTCTATCATACAGCCGTATCCTATTATGATCGTTCTGATTGGCCAAGGGACTGAAAAAGAGTCATTACAAAAAAGAGTCGCCAATTTGAGATTAAGAAATGTCATCTTTTTACCACCAATACCTAAGCCCCTTATTCCAGCGGTACTAGAGAAAATGGATGCTTTTTATATAGGATGGCAAAAGCAGTCCTTATATCGCTTTGGAATCAGTCCAAACAAGCTAATGGATTACATGATGGCCGGAAAACCGATTATTCATGCCGTTCAAGCAGGCAATGATATGGTTGCCGAAAGTGGTTGTGGTATTTCAGTTCCGCCTGAAGATCCAAAGGCAATTACAGAAGCTGTTATCAAAATGATCAATATGACAGCTGCAGAGAGAAAAGACATGGGATTAAGAGGAAAAGAATATGTGATAGCTCATCATGATTATAGAGTTCTTGCAAAGTGTTTTATAGAGGCATCATCATGACTACAAATTATATAGATTGGTTGAAAAAGCAAGGGGTTCAACTTTTTGAGGCAGGAGGAATATATTGGAGATTATATCATGGGACATTGGTGCCTGCACAAGCCACTCGTTGTTTTGTTGAATTAAGTCAAGGCGAGGCTTCCGCTCTTTTGAAAGAATCCAAGGCTTGGTTTTTACGATATGCGAGTAAGCCTTGTGAGGAAAAAACAGAATGGTGGTATATTATATGTGATCCATATAAAATAGACAAGTTTCCATCGAAAATAAGAAACATGATTAAGCGTGGTAATCGTAGTTGTTCTGTTAAGCGCATAAGCGCTGAGTGGCTTGCCAAATATGGCTATGAGTGTTACTTTACCGCCTATAATCGTTATAAAAATGCAAGCCCTGTGAGAGAAGATATTTTCCATAATAACATTTTAAAAACTATAGGTAGTCCATTTGAATATTGGGGTGTTTTTGTAGGAGATCTTTTTGCTGGATATTGTCAATGTATTGTAGAAGGTAACGAAGTTTCGACTAGTGTTATTAAATATCATCCTGAATATTTAAAATATTATACTTCATATGCACTTATTAATAGTATGATTAAACATTATGTTATAGAAAATAATGCGACAATAAGTAATGGTAACCGATCTATAGCCCATGATACAAATATTCAAGATTTTTTGCTTAAACTTGGATTCAGAAGACAATTCTGTCGTTTGAATGTTGTATATCAACCAATGTTGAAATTAACCATCAAAACACTTTTCCCTTTATATAAGCTGATTAACAAACTTCCTGACCGAGGACCAGTACATAAACTGCAGGCATTGTTATATCAGGAAAATTTGCGGAGGGCTTGTAGTGTCCGATAGATTTTGTTTCTATAAAGGCCGAATTGCCCTTTATGCTATTTTGAAGGCGATAGGAGTTAAGGCTGGAGATGAAATTATTCTTCCTGGCTTTACCTGCGTTGTTGTTCCAAACGCAATCACCTATCTTGGAGCAAAACCGGTCTATGTCAACAACGACCTGCTGACGTACAACATCGATCCCAGCAGAATCGGAGTAAGGATTGCGCCAATCGAAAGATTTTATGAGCAGTTCCGTGATTAGGAACCGTTCCTCAGAAAATGACTGTATAATGAAATAACATCCCGCATCGTCTGCTAAGACCAGTGTCAATTTGATGAGGTGAGAGGGGTGGAATATGTCAATACAAGGTGAGATTAAGAATTGCATTTCCATTGATGTAGAGGGTTTTGTGGAGTCAAATCAACAGAGTATTCGCATCAGAAAACAGTATATTGACAAGGTAAAGGAAAATTATGAAATAGAAAAAAACGTGAGTGTATTACTTGAGTTACTAGACTATTTCAATATTAAAGGGACCTTCTTCATTCTTGGGAGAATTGCTCAAGATATTCCGCATGTCATTAAGGAGATTGCCGGACTTGGGCATGAGATCGGATGTCATGGATATGATCACGTCCGCATTTTCGGGATGGGTCGGGACGCGTTCAAAGAAAAAGTGGTTTTGGCAAAAAGCCGTCTGGAGGATGTTTCTGGAAAGCAGGTTTATGGCTTCAGAGCTCCTGATTTTTCCATCGTAAACGTGTCACTGTGGGCTCTCGATGTTCTAAAGGAAAGCGGCTTTCTTTATGATTCCAGTGTCTTTCCGATCGGGATGCACGATGTTTACGGTATCGAGGGAGGAGACCCTTTCGTTCACAAATTGCCCAACGGTATCGTTGAATTTCCTCTCGCAAGCATCAAGATGATGGGAAAACGTTTCCCTTTCGGAGGGGGAGGGTATTTTCGGTTTTATCCGCTGATTGTGAGCAAGCTCTGTATCGCAGCCTACAATAGGCTTGGCAATCCCTGCATGTTATACGTGCATCCTTATGAAATAGGACCCGAAATACCAAAGATATCTGGATTATCCCATTATAGGAAGTTTAGGCATTACTATAACTGCGGGAATGGTTTGCGAAGATTAGGGAGAATCCTGCAAACATTTGCATTTGATTCGGCAATTGAGATATTGAGAGCGAGAAAAATCTGATAGGTGGATCAGGAAAAATGTCTGATATCGAGAAAGTGGGAGACTATTTTGTTCAATTTTAATTTTAAGATGAGATTAAGGCAACTGCCAAGAATCATCGAGTCATTTCCTGGGTTTCACGATGAGATAGCATTGCACGATCTTCTCGATAACAAATTAAAAGGTCTTGTTGGTGAAAAGAGGGATTTATACTGGTTTATTCGAGGCCGTGTGGCACTCTATACAGCCCTTTATACGATTGGAATAAGGCCGGGTGATGAAGTTATTCTTCCAGGGTATACCTGCTCTATTGTTCCAATGGTTATTAAGTATTTTAAAGCCAAGCCTGTATATGTGGATATTGACAGTTCATATAACGCTAATAGCCAATATATATCAGAAAAGGTGACTCCAAGAACAAAAGCGATTGTTCTTCAGCACACCTATGGAATTCCCATGGAGGTTAAAGCATTCATAAGCCTGGCTAAAGAAAAAGGGATCCCGATAATTGAGGATTGCTGTCATGTATGCGAGATGGGTGGGGACTCCGAAATTGGCAAGACAGGTGATTTTTTATTCTATTCCTTTCAATGGAACAAGCCTCTTTCTGCCGGACTTGGCGGTCTTCTTGTTGTGAATAATGACGAATATAAACAGCGTGCAAGGGATTTTGTTTCAAAAAATAAAGTGAGACAGGGGGTTACCAAAAGGATTTCTCTATGGGTGCAGCTATTGCTCTTCGAGTTGCTTGTTTTTCCAAAATCTGTAGCTATTTTCACAAAAATGTACAGGTTTCTTTCTTCAAATGGCTTTATTACTGGTTCATTTTCAAACAGTGAATTTGATGGAGAATGTCCTGCAAACTATATTGAAGACATGTCCGATGTGCAGAAGGCATTTATTTTATTGTCCATTAATGATCTTACCGTAGTTAATGAGCATAGAAAGAATATCGCTGGAATATACTTGAATGGATTGAAGAGTGAATTATTGAATGAGGAAGAGAGAACGACGCTTTCACGAGCACCTCTTCTTAGATTTCCTTTGAGAGTTCGTAATCAGAGGGAGATATTTGAACAATCTGAAAGAAGTGGAATAGAAATTGGTAAATGGTTTGATAGTCCTCTCTATCCTTTTCATGACGAGGGACTGTTTCAGAAGCTTGAATATGAAAAAAGCGAGCTTGAGAATTCAATTAGGATGAGCACGGAAGTCATAAATCTTCCCCTGCATACAAAAATCACAGAAAAGTATGCAAAGAGGATCCTCGAGTTTGTAAACGTGAATGCTATTGGCTTATGGAAATAGATAGCATTCTCAGCTTTGATATTCAGGACTGGTTTCAGTCAGCATATTCCTCTTACACAGAGAGTCAAGAAATACCGAAAGCCTTCTCGAAATTCCAGGAAAATATAATGCTAAGGTAACATTTTTCATTCAGGTCATGGTGGCCGGACATTACTGGGAAGAGAGACGCAGTATATTTGCATCCATCTGAAGATAATGAAAAAATTATTTTTGCCGATAAAAAGGCACCTTTTAAGGTCAACACTTCATCAGGGGTTTTTCAGAAGTCAGATAGTCAAATAGAAAGACGATTGAGAACACTATTAGAACATTTCCATTTCATTATATGCAGGGGGTTATATGAAGAACAGAGACACAGGAGTTAAAAGCTACTTTGAGAATTACGCCAATAATTTCATATCATATTATAAATCAGGAAAAATTCCTGTAATATCAGCCTTAAAACGATATCTTTGGGCAGATATACATGAACGAGAACGCTTGACAGTGGAAATATGCAAGCCAATAGAAGGGAAAACTGTTATAGATGTGGGGTGCGGTGACGGTCGCTATACCTTTAAATTCATAGAAGCAGGTGCAGGTAAAGTAGTTGGTATTGATCTTTCAAGAGAGATGATCAAACTTGCCGAGTTAAATGTGCAGAGTGTTATTGGAAAAAATAAATGCGAATTCATCTGTGATAATTTCTCGACAAAACAGTTTCAAGAAGCATGTGACTACACAATTGCCATGGGTGTAATGGATTATGTAGCTGATGCGGTAGTTTTTTTGAATAAAATGATATCAATCTCAAGAGAAAAGGTGGTTGTTTCCTTTCCAAAGAAAACCATTACACGTGGTTCAATAAGACGATTGAAATACTATCTTAGAGACTGTCCGCTCTTCCTCTTTTCAAAGGATGATATTATTGGTCTGATTTCTAGATTAAATGGAGTCAATGATTACACGATTACGGCAATTCCCGGGATAGGCATGGATTTTGTAGTGGAAATAGTGACCGGAACAAAGCATAATTGATTCGTACGCTTTTCAAAATCGAATTGTATTTTTCAGACGACTTACTACAAGAAGAACTTTAAGTTAAAATAAAAATTTTAATAAAATGGCATGGTAACTATAAAGCGATCTGTTTTCATTTTTTTAGTGATCTGTGCATTTGTAAATTTTTATATCCTTTTGTGCGGAGCAGCAATTGCAGCGACCTACTATGTATCCCCATCTGGCAGTGATAATAATAGCGGTTTGATTAATGCGCCTTTTAGACAATATGCAGAAAATTTATCCAGATTTTATAGAGCCTTCTTTCAAAGAAAAATTACTTTTAAGGCTTCAATACCTTACATATTCAAAGCTTTTTAAACCCTCTTTATTCTGGTTTGCACAAAATACCTATAGGAGACTCTCGATCTATGGTATAACGATTGGCTCATCTTCGAGTGAGGAACTTGAGTGCGAGATGCCTGAAGGATATGAGAAGAAAATGTCTCGATGGCAGAGAGGTCTTCTCGAGCAGAAACTAGTAGAAATCAAGAAAATCGTTAACCACAGAATATGGGTAACCTCCTTGTATGGGAAACTTTTAAAAGAGAAGGGTTTAAAAACAATAAATCTTTCTGAAGAATATGAACCAGTATTTTTGCGATATCCTTTACTCATTAGAGATAAGATTAAGTGATTGCTATCATAACATCGCAAACTTATTTTTAATGCTCAGAAATATCATAACATCGCAAACTAAATTAAGTTTCCCTCTTTGTAATTTGGAGTAGAGGACCCTTAATCGGGAAAGAGAAAGATTTGATAA
>JBGOWS010000266.1:0-3269 GCA_041478735.1 Thermodesulfovibrionia bacterium
AGGCTGTTGAAAAACACCTTTAATGTCATTGCGAGGAGCGATTTTAGCGACGAAGCAATCTCTAACTCATTGATTTATATAGAAGCAAGATTGCTTCGCTTTGCTCGCAATGACGGTAATTCGAGTTTTTCAACAGCCTGTAAAGAATAGACCCCCGTTAGTTCTCCTTCTATCAACAGTTTGCATCATTTTCTTTTCAGAATAAGATGCAAGGCGAAATTTTTTAGAACTGCGGCAAGGCAATGTCAAATTAATGCAGGGGTATCCAATCTTCATTCTGATTCACCCTTATTTTACTTTGTGATGACCTATACCATCAAGTTATTCTACGCTACGCTAATGTATTTTCAAATTAATCCTGTAATATTGATAGAATGTCAAAAAATTTTAGTAGAACTTTTATTTATGCCCGTAATCTGGCTGCACCTGTTATAAAAAGTAAAATATATGTCTGGAATTTGTTAGACGTTATGCCTCTGAGGGTTCTCAGGAAAAAAGATATAATAAATTTTACAATTACGAAATAGTTAAAAGGAATGTACAATCAAGAATGGTGATTGAAGAGTCTATACTCATCAATGCGAAGATGGATAAAGTATGGGAGATTTTTACTGTCCTCACCTGCTGGAAAGACTGGAACACCGTCATGAGGAATGTGTGTACAAGCGAAAAGTGCCTTTTTTACGGAGCTAGGATTTCGTGCTGTTTCCGTCCATTTTTATTTCCCGTTAAAGTTACAATACGGGTCGAAGAGGTGATACCATATGAACACATTGTGTGGTCTGCAAAGAAAAAAGGCTTCTCAGCACGAAACGAATTCTCTTTTCAAAGCAATGAAAGAGGTGTCGTAGTCACAAGCAGGGAGACTTTTAACGGATTCCTCATAAGGCATCTCGGTTTTCTCCTCCCAAAAAGGAAAATGCGGACTCTTATAAAGACTTTTCTTAAAGACCTTAAGACAGCATCAGAAAATCAGTTGATTATATAAATTACATATGTGAGATAAGTTACGAAAGAAACCCATCCGGCGTAGGGTAGCAGCAGGAGACTTGCTGTGCGGGATATAGTCCAAAGAGAGCCAATGAGTATCGCAACAGTAATCCAGATAATAAATGCGACAATCACTGCAAGTCCAAGGTCATGTTTTACAAAAATATATAACTCCAAGAGGCGTTGAATATCCCATTCATGATATATGACCCGATTATTGGCCAGAAAATACTCTTGCCCCTCGCTTTATTCACGCACCTTTCACTCAAGGGTTCCGCTTTAGACACGTGGCAAGAGTTTACCCCCTCTTTCCTCTCATTTCCTCCGCGAGTCTCTGGAGCACCAATTGGAGAGGAAGCGGGTCCTTTCCGGTAATTTCTCTGAAACGATTATGCGAAGCGGCGGTATCATTCCTCAGACCCTCAGCGAACGCCATCCCCATGTTGTTAGGTACCCCTGTAAGCAATTGTAGCCACCGTGCAGCCATACGAATTGTCAAGAACGGAACGGGAATGATTATATTTTTAAATCCACGTATTGAAATACCACAGAGCGCAAGAAGGTCACGATAGCGGACAACATCGGATCCTATTTCAAAAATCTCATGTTCGGTGATAGGGCGCGAAATTAATTTTTCAAGAAAACTCGCAGCATCTTGGAGTGCAATTGGTGCACAAAAAGAGTTAAGCCATCGAGGTGCAATTATTATGGGTAGGCGCTTGGAAAGATAATACACAATGAGATATGACCAACTACAGGTTTCTAAAAGGATGCTTGCGCGAACTTCCGCCACGGGGATACCGTAGGAAGCGAGTGTTAGTCCTGTCTTCATCCTACTCTCAAGATGGGGGGAGGGTTTTTGTCTTTCTGGTATAATACTACCAAGGTATATTATCTTTCCAACCCCAATATGCTGAGCTGCACGGCCTGCAGCATTTGCCAGTTGAATATCGAGCTGCTCAAAATTTTTTGCCGCAAGTGAATGTATAAGGTAGATTAAGATATCCGCATCGTGGAGAAAATTCTCTGTGCTCGATGCATCAAGCAAGTTGACCTGCCTCCAGGTAAGGTGTTCATACTGCATCGCTTCAGGAATCTCCTCTATTGTGCGATTGGCAGCTATGACTTCATACTTTGAAGAATCGAGGAGTCTTTTGATGAGATTTTGACCGACACATCCCGAAGCCCCTAAGACTGCAATATTCATCAGTTTAAACTATATCAAAACAGGATTGGAGTTTCTACTTTTTTAAGAAACCCATATGATAAATACCTTAACCCGAAAAATGCATTTGACGGAGATTCATAAAAGGCACATGTGCATCAAATTTCAACGGGCTGACCCCATGATTCATGCCTCTGTGCTTCACTGACCCCATGACCAGTCCTTCTTGACCATTGCATAGATTCATTGTATCCTTAACAAAGTATAGGAGCTCACATTGGTGGCTTTATTATTCTATATTGTTGCTGCTGTGACAGTCGTGGCTATCATATGGAGCCTGGTATGCTGGATAAAGGAAAAAAAAGACCGTCATTAAACATCTTCTTCTTCAGACGCTCTCTGGCGGCAAGTACGCGTGCTGATTGATATGGCGAGGAAACTAATCGCTGCTGCGCGGATATTCTAAGCATAGATAATCATAAATAAAAAAGGATCAATGATCAGAATAGCGAACATCTGTATAGTTTTGATCTTATCGGTTTTGTTTGTATCTGGATGTGATGGTCTAGAGCCAACGTCCATAGAATATGAAGATATCGACACCTCCCGGGAACCCTTGCAGACCCCCTACGATGCAAATGAAACTTTTACTCCGGGAATCAAGGATGGTTTATTCACAATTAAACCGGTTGCAAGATATAGGGCGTCTGTGATGGTAGCTGGCAGGGAATCCTATTCCTATGGATGGACTGCAAAGGTTGCCCCGATTGACCTTGCCATTGTATGGGGCAAATTGGCAGAACCGGATTATGACAAATACATAACCTATAGTCAGAGCAACAGATGGTACTTCTTTGAATACAAACCAGAAAGCCCTTTTGACTCCTCTTATATAATTAAGCATTCTGCAAACAATCATATTATTCCTGCAACTGAGAATGTACATAAGGCTGTAAAATCTATTAAAGAGAAACAAAAAATCATTCTTGAAGGTTTTCTGGTGAATGTAACCGGCGCTTATGAAGGGCAAAAGGTCTGGTGGAACTCAAGCCTCTCACGCAATGATACCGGTGAAGCTTCCTGTGAACTTTTTTATGTCAATAAAGTCAGAATA
>JBGOWS010000009.1:0-20010 GCA_041478735.1 Thermodesulfovibrionia bacterium
TCAGGGAGGGGTTGCAGCAAACAAAGGAATGGCCAGGGCTTTTAGAGAAATCTTTGGACTTGACGAGCTGTTTATCCCTGAAGATTACGCACTTACGGGAGCAATTGGTGCTGCATTAAAAAATATATCTGAAGGAACTGTGAAATATTTTGACTTATCAAGGCTTGAAGAGTTTTTAAAATCTGACAGAAATGCAGAAGCTGGATATCAGCCCTTGATTGACTTATATCAGTCACAGAAGTCAGAAGTCAGAAGTCAGAAGTCAGAAAAAAATAATATACTCTCGACTCTTGACTCTCAACTCTTGACTTCTAAAATCAGGGCTTACCTCGGTATTGATATTGGTTCTATCAGCACTAACCTTGCTGTAATAGATGAGCAGGGAAGACTTCTCTCAAAGCGGTACCTCATGACAGCAGGCAGGCCAATAGATGCGGTTAAACAGGGGCTTGCAGAGACAGGAGAGGAGATTGGAGACGAGATCGAGATAATGGGTGTTGGCACAACCGGCTCAGGCAGATATATGATTGCTGACTATGTAGATGCTGACATAGTAAAAAATGAGATTACCGCCCAGGCTACTGCTGCAGCCTTTATAGACAAAAACGTCGATACAATATTTGAGATAGGAGGGCAGGATTCAAAATATGTATTTCTTAAAGACGGTGTTGTTGTTGATTTTGAAATGAACAAAGCCTGTGCAGCAGGCACCGGCTCTTTTCTCGAGGAGCAGGCAGAAAAACTGAACATCTCAATAAAGGAAGAATTTGAAAGATCTGCATTTTCTTCTAAAAATCCTTGCAGGCTTGGTGAAAGGTGTACTGTATTTATGGAAAATTCCCTGATGGCAAACCTTCAGAAGGGTACTGATAAGGATGACCTTCTTGCAGGCCTTGCATACTCTATTGTACAGAATTACATAAACAGGGTTGTCGCCGGAAAGGCGATAGGTGAGAATATATTCTTCCAGGGCGGGGTAGCCTTTAACAGGTCTGTTGTCGCTGCTTTCGAAAAATACCTTGGTAAAAAGATAACCGTCCCTCCCAACCATGAAGTCACAGGTGCAATAGGTATGGCATTAATCGCAATGAAACATATGAAAGACCGTGAGGCGTTAAGCGTAACGCGTGATCAGTTAGATAACTCATTACGCATTACGGATCACGCATCACACTCCACTACATTCAAGGGTTTCGAACTTTCAAAAAGGCCTTACGAGGTATCATCTTTTGAATGCAAGGGCTGTCCAAATGTATGTGAAATAAACCGGGTGAAGATTACTGGTGAGAAAGGCTTGCTCTTTTACGGCGGCAGATGCGAAAAATATGATATGCGCAAGAAAAAGACGTCCAGCCTTCCCGACCTCTTTTCTTTCAGAGATGAAATACTGTGGAAGGAACATCTTCAAAGACAGTCATCCGCCAATAGTCAACAGTCAGAAGTCAGCCCCCCCACCCATCCCTTCCCCTCGAGGGGGGAGGGTAAGGGAGGGGGTGATAACTCCGAACTCAAAACTCAAAACTCAAAACTTAAGATTGGTATTCCCTATATCTTCTCCTTTCATGATTATCTTCCTTTCTGGACCACACTTCTATGGGAGCTTGGCTTTGATGTAGAGGTCTCTCCAAGAACAAACAGACAGATCGTTAACCTCGGTCTGGAGGGTGTGCTTTCAGAGGCATGTTTTCCAATAAAAGTAGCTCACGGCCATATCAGATATTTGCTCGATAAAAATGTAGATGCCATATTCTTACCGAGCTTTATTAATCTTAATACACCTGAAGACAGCTTTGAAAGGGGATTTGCATGCCCTCATGCTCAGACGATTCCATATGTATCAAGAGTCGCATTTAATGGTATCAGGACAATTACGCCTGTAGTAAACTTAAGACTTGGTAGAAGATTTCTTTTAGATGAACTTGAAAATGCGTTCAAACTATTCGGGATTAAAAAATCTACAATATCAAGGGCAATTGATACTGCAGATAAGGCACAGAATGAGTTCAATTTTGCTATAAAGAAAAAGGGGTCTGAAGTGTTATCCCTGATTAGTGAGAACACTTCAGATAATATTATTGTAATTATTGGTAGAACATATAATGCCCTTGACAGTGGCGTAAACCTTGAAATACCTAAAAAACTTGCAGACCTTGGTATTTTATCAATTCCCTTAGATTTCCTGCCCCTTGAAAGATACGCTATAGACAGTGAATGGCCTAATATGTACTGGAGATCAGGACAGAGGATTCTGAAGGCTGCAAGATTCGTCAAGGATAATCATAATCTTTATGGTATTTATATCGGTAATTTTTTGTGCGGGCCTGACTCTTTTATACTCAAATACTTTAAAAAAGAGATGGGGAAGAAACCTTTTCTTCACATAGAGATAGATGAACATAGTGCAGATGCAGGCATAATAACGAGATGCGAGGCATTTATTGACAGCATAGGGAACCAGAAGTCAGAAGTCAGCCCGCCCCGCTTCGCGGAGCGAGGCCGGGGAAGTCAGAAGTCAGAAGAAAAAACTCCCCGCTCATCACTCATCACTTCTCACTCAAAACGCAAAATATACATCCCCCGAATGGCAGACCACGCATTTGCCCTTGCATCTGCATTTGAGCGCTGTGGCGTAAGTGCAGAGGTGCTTCCAGAATCTGATAAAAAAACTATAGATCTCGCAAGAAAATATGTCTCGGGCAAGGAATGCTATCCATGTACAGTTACTACAGGTGATATGGTGAAAAAGGTCATGGAACCAGGTTTCAGACCTGAGAAGAGTGCTTTTTTTATGCCCTCTGGTACAGGCCCGTGCAGATTTGGTCAGTATAATGTCTTTCATAGATTTGTCCTCAATGAACTGGGTTATAAGGATGTACCGCTATTCTCACCGAATCAGGACACTACTTTTTATAGTGACCTTGGAATTATTGGCAAGGATTTTATAATGCATGCATGGAAGGGCATCGTCGTTTATGAACTTCTTAATAAATGTCTACATGAAAGAAGGCCATACGAAAGATATAAGGGATCTGCAGATGGATTATATGGGAATTATCAAAAAAAGTTATATCTCTCCTTAAAAAGCAGAAACGGTGATTTAGATAAGATCGTAAAGGATATAAGAAAAGATTTTGAAAACCTTTCTGTGTATAAAGAAAGAAAACCTTTTATTGGAATAATCGGAGAGATATTTGTTAGGTCTCATAAATTCTCTAATGAAGATCTTATAAGAAAGGTTGAAGCATTAGGTGGAGAGGTATGGCTATCACCGATTGAGGAGTGGATTTACTATGTAAACCTTATGGGTTTGACGAAGGCATTGTTAAAAAAGCAAAGGTCTGCTATTATTAATTTCCTTTTGAAGAAATATTTTCAAAAGAGGATAGAGCATAGATTCGCAAGGTATTTTAAGGGATTTCTGAAGACTTTGAAAGAACCTGAAACTAAAGAGATACTCAAGAAGGCATCACCTTATGTACACAGGTCGTTTGAAGGAGAGACTATTTTAAGTATTGGGAAGAGTATTGACCTTGTGGAGAAAGGAGCCTCGGGGATTATAAATGCTATGCCTTTTGGGTGTATGCCGGGTACAATTGTTGCTGCCCTTCTGAGAGGAGTGAGTAGGGACTATGGAATCCCATGTATCAGTATACCTTATGATGGTACAGAGTCACCTACTGTAGATATACAGCTTGAGGCATTCATGGATCAATCAAGACACCATAGCAACAAATTTAGCAGTTAAGGTAAAAATTTTGAATCATGCCTTAACCCTTAACTTACTTGTTGCTAACTACTAATAAAAAAAGGGAGGTGAATGTGTGGGAAACGTTGTAAAATGGCGCAAAAAGAAAATGAGCAAACACAAACACGACAAACTGAGAAAAAAGACAAAATTCCAGAGGAGAAAAAATAAATAAGGTCAATGTCTCAATCGAATCTGCTCGTTCTTGCCTTTACTTTAATAGAAGATAAAAAAGGCATTGATTTAATATACACGGGATTAAAAACTATTTATATTTCCTGTGATTTCATCTCCAGCCATTAACAGGGCAGTTAATGAAAAAAGCGTGCTGCCACTTTTTATTCTAAAACTCCCCACCTGTGAGGCTGAGAACATGTGCCTGCAAAAGCAGGACAGGCAGAGCTTGAATTATAATAAAAGCACCAAGGCGATAGTAGTGTACTAGTGCCTTGGTGGCCGCAAAGATGATTGAGTGTTGGAGGTTTTATTCAGAAGCCTTTTACTGTGGAAGAGTTATCTGTAAAAATAAGGGATATTCCGGGGAAAGAACAGGAGATCATTTAAAGATGTTTGCGCCATTCACGACAACTGGCATTGGAAGCTTACCTCATACAGACCCTGAGGAGGCATGCAGGCTCGTGCAGGAGATATTTGATATACCTTTTTGGCCTCAGCTTCCGGAATTATCATTTCATGAATCGATGATAACCCAGTTCTCTGAAGGTATGCCGTTTATAAAGATTGATGAGCAAAGAGAAACCATATGGATAGAAAGGGACCGAAGCGATGCTCTTACAAGGTTTTATGAGACCTGCTCAGAAGTCTGGAAAGTTGCCATTTCTGAGAACTATGCAAAAGGGCTTTATACATTTATAAAGATGGTAAAAGATAAACATTTTAAATCTCTTAAAGGACAGATTACAGGTCCCCTGACCTTTAGCCTTGGACTGAAAGATTCAGAGGGGAGGCCGATTTATTTTGATGAAGAACTACGAGAGATTTCCCTTATGGTTCTTAAGGCAAAGATTAGATGGCAGATAGAAGTATTAAAGCCCTATGCTGAACATATAATCATATTTGTAGATGAGCCCATTCTCTCTGCACTTGGTAGCACCAGCTATATGGGTGTAGATCCTAAAGAGGCCCAGAGGTTATTAAGGGAAATATCAGATGCAATTAAGCACGCAGGGGGTATCCCTGGGATACATTGCTGCGGTAAGGCTGATTGGCCATTGGTAATAAACAGTTATTTCAGGATTATCAGTTTCGATGCATATGAATATATAGAAACAGTTTCGATATATCCTGCAGAATTTACCGGATTTCTTGAAGGCGGAGGCTATCTCGCATGGGGTATTGTACCGACAACTGACATAATAAGAGAAGAGAATCCCGACTCTATAAAGAAGCGATTTGATTCCAGTGTAGAAAAATTATCAAACTCAATACCCGCAACCCTTTTGCTATCACAGATACTGTTGACACCCTCATGCGGTACAGGCTCGAGGAGCAAGGAAGAGACTTTAAAGGTTTTTCGGCTTTTGACAGGTTTAAAGGAATCCTTATTAAGAAACTAGTGTTGTGTATCTAACTCATCTTTACAATAACGCTACTGCGGTCATTCCCGTGAAAACGGGAATCCAGAAGCAAAAAAACTGGATTCCGGATCGAGTCCGGAATGACAAAAAGTAAAGGTATTACGGATACAATACACTACCATCACTGCAAACATCTTTTTGTTGACATAATGGTATGGAAAGGGAGGGAATCATTAAGTTGATTAAGTTAACAGGTGTTTTCGAATGAGGGGGATATTGATATCCTTTGAGGGGATCGAGGGCACAGGGAAGACAATTCAATCAAAACTCCTGTATGAATATCTCTTAAAAAAAGGGTATAACGTTATACTTACAGAGGAGCCCGGCGGTACCCGAATCGGGCTTAAGATTAGAGAGTTGCTCCTCTCTGTAGAAAATAAGGAGATGACATCTTTTGCGGAACTGTTGCTTTATAATGCATCACGTGCACAGCATATAAAAGAGGTCGTTCTTCCTGCAATAAACAGAGGTGCTGTAGTCATAACAGACAGGTTTATTGACTCGACTATTGCTTATCAGGGTTACGGAAGAGGAATAGATCTAAATCTTATATATTCCATTGACAAAATAGTAACAGCTGGATTGCGACCTGATATTACAATACTCCTTGACCTTGATGTGGAGGCTGGTTTAAAGAGAAACAGGGGGATTAACAAGGTTGACAGGCTGGAACTTGAGGATGTCGAGTTTCATAAACTGGTAAGGAGTGGTTATCTTGAAATTGCGGCGAAAGAACCGGAAAGGATAAAATTAATAGATGCCTCGGGGGGCATAAAGGAAATACATAGCAAGACAGTTAGCATAGTTATGGATTTTATTAATTTAAAATGGCGTTCAGAGATATTATAGGACAAGAAAAGGCAGTAAACATACTTCTTGGAACCGTTCAAAGAGGAAGGATCCCGTCATCATATTTGTTCGCAGGAGAATCAGGCATAGGCAAAAAATTTACTGCCATTAATCTTGCAAAGGCAGTGAATTGTCTCACCCCCCCCATACCCCCCCTTGACAAGGGGGGGTATGGGGGGGTGGATGCCTGTGATGAATGTTTTTCCTGTAAAAAGATTGAATCCGGATCTCACCCTGATTTTTTAGTTATTTCTCCCGAAGGGGGGCAGATCAGGATTGAAGAGATACGCGCGACCGATAATATACTTTCTTTTAAGCCATTTGAAGGCCGGAAAAAGGTTGTAATTGTAGATGAAGCAGATACTATGAATCCATTTGCATCAAATGCATTTCTTAAAACCCTTGAAGAACCTCCAAAAGACAGTCTGATAATCCTCATATCATCAAATCCTGACCGATTGCCAGATACAATAAAATCACGATGTTCACGTGTAAACTTTACACCCCTTTCTATCGAGGCATGCAGAAAGGTTATAGAAATAGTCAGTAGTCGACAGTCAGCCCCCCCACCCATCCCTCCCCCTCGAGGGGGGAGGGTAAGGGAGGGGGTGAAAGCTCCGAACCGCCGAACTCCCGAACTCCTGAACTCCCGAACCATATCACTTCTCGTCAGGCTTTCGATGGGAAGGCCGGGTCTTGCACTTACAGGAAATCTTGTTGAAGAAAGGGCATGGTGTATAAAGCTCTTAAAGGGGATGCTGGATGCAGAAAAAGATGGCTGGACATCAAAAGAGGAAATGGAAAGGTGGTTCGACCTTGTACTGATTCTGTTCAGAGATATGGCTATAATAAAAATAACCCGGGATGAAACAAATCTCGTTAATATCGACCTTAAAGATTATTTAAATAAGTTAAGCAGGTCGACGGATTTAAAGGTTATAATAAATAATTACCAAAAATTAAGTGCTGTGAAAGGATATTTAAATTTTAATTTAAACAGATCACTCGCGTGGAACTACGCAGGTTCTTTGCTGAGGAAAACAATGGGTTCTATATATGCCTGAAATAGTCGGGGTGCGCTTTAAATCTTGTGGAAAGATATATGACTTTGAGATAAACGGTATAGATGTAAAAAAGGGTGACCTTGTAGTCGTAGAGTCTGAGCTCGGCCTCAATGTAGGCAATGTCGTTATTGACCGCCATATAATAGAAGAGCCTGAGAGAAAGCTGAAAAAAGTTATTCGCAAGGTAACTGAAGAAGATCTCCAGCAAAAACAAGAAAACAAGAACCTCGAAATAGAAGCTAGGGACAATTGCCTTGAGAGAATAATGGCACGGGGAATCCCGATGAAGCTTGTCTGGACAGAGGTAACCCTTGATAGAAAACGTATAATTTTCTATTTCACTGCAGAAAAAAGAATAGACTTCAGGGAACTTGTCAAGGATCTTGCTGCCAGATTCAAGACGAGGATAGAGATGAGGCAGATAGGTGTGAGAGACGAGGCAAAGATAATAGGTAGTTTAGGGATATGTGGCAGAGAACTATGTTGCACAAAATTCCTGACATCATTTGAGCCTATTTCTATCAAAATGGCAAAGAAGCAGGAACTCGTCCTTAACACAGCCAAGTTATCCGGAATCTGCGGAAGGCTCATGTGCTGTTTAGGCTTTGAGTATATTGAAACTTATCCAGAGGATACTACCTTGATAGAGGGCGATTCAATATCCGTTTCGGAAGATGCAGAGGTGACCGAGATAGTTGTCGCTTCAAGTGACTCATTCGGAGAAGTGGATGGGCCTGTTCAACGGATTGAGTCGCAGCAACCTGCACCACAATCTGCGAAACAAGAAAACAAAGAAAAAAACGAGAAGTTCATAAGGCGCAGAAGAAAGCGCAGAAGAAAGCCTCATAAAAAGTGAGAGATAAATTCTATATTACCACGCCGATATATTATGTAAATGATGTCCCCCATATCGGCCATGCATATACAACCATTGCAGCTGATATCCTTGCGAGATATAACAGGTTGAAAGGGAAAGAAGTGCTATTTTTAACAGGTACTGACGAACATGGCCAGAAGGTTGAAAAAGCAGCACAGGAAAAAGGCCTTACGCCAAAAGAACATGCTGACTTAATGGTGGAGAATTACAAAAGCCTGTGGGCCAAACTCGGTATTAAAAACGATATCTTTATACGCACAACAGATGAAATGCATATCCGGACTGTACAGACGCTGTTACAGAGGTTATGGAAAGAAAAGAAGGTAGAAAAGAGGGCCTATTCAGGGTGGTACTGCATACCGGATGAGCGTTTCTGGACAGAGAAGGAAGTTATAGAAGGTAAATGTCCGGATTGCAAAAGGCAATTAGAGCATATTTCAGAAGAAAATTACTTCTTTTTGATGTCGGGGTACCAGGAAGAGCTTGTAGAATATATTGAGAAAAATCCAAAATATATACTCCCTGAGACACGGAAAAATGAGGTTCTCGGATTTTTAAAAAATAAGCCGCTCGGCGACCTCTGCATATCAAGACCAAAACATAGACTTTCCTGGGGTATACCGTTGCCTTTCGATGAAAACTTTGTAACCTATGTATGGTTTGATGCACTTGTAAATTACTACTCAGCGACAAAGTACCTTGCTCTTCAGAAAACAAATTTCAAATTTCAAATTTCAAATTTCAAATCTAATGACTGGTGGCCCCCCGATCATCATTTAATAGGGAAGGACATCCTGACAACTCATGCTATCTACTGGTCAACTATGCTAATGGCACTTGGATTACCACTGCCAAAGAACATATTCGCGCATGGGTGGTGGACTGTTGAGGGTAAGAAGATGTCCAAATCACTCGGCAATGTTGTTGACCCCTGGAAGATGGCTGATAAATACGGTGTTGATGCCTTCAGATACTTTCTTTTCAGAGAAGTGCCTTTTGGCCTCGATGGAGATTTTTCTGAAGATGCGATGATAAAACGTATTAATACTGATCTTGCAAATGACCTTGGAAATCTTCTGAGTAGGACACTGGCGATGATTGAAAAGTATTTTGAAGGGAAAATCCCTCAGCCACTTCCTTATGATGAAAATGGACCTGTCGATGTGCTTAGAGAAAGAACTCTTAAAAACCGCGTAGGAAATATCAAGTTAGATTTTGATGATCGATTGGAAGGATTAGATTTTGGTCACGCCCTTGATAAGATATGGTTCGTAATCAATGATGCAAACAAATTAATCGAAGACGAAGCTCCATGGAATTTATGGAAGGCAAATAATATTGATAAGCTCTCGGATGTGCTTTATACAATTGCTGAAGCGCTGAGGATTATAGCGGTCTACCTATTCCCTTTTATGCCATCCGCAGCAGAAAAAATATGGGAACAACTCAATATTGGCAAAGAGTTATCAAAAGTAAATCTTGATGCTGAGACAAGCTGGGAGGGACTGAAACCTGGAACGGTGGTCAGAAAAGGTGCAGCACTGTTTCCGAGGATAGAAAAGGAAATGAATTAATAATATTTAAGAATAATTAAGGAACGAGTTTGTTACATTGACACGGGAATTATTTAATTGGTAAAATTTACGGTCAATTTCAAAACAGGGAGGAGGCTGAGATGAATGCCCTTTGTAAGGGTACGTGAAACTCAATCTTTCGAAAATGCGCTTAAGAAGTTCAAAAAACAGTGTGAAAAAGAAGGAATCCTTTTAGAGATAAAGAAAAGGGAGCATTACGAAAAACCAAGCGTTAAGAGGAAGAAAAAGGCACTTACTGCCCGCAAAAAAGCTCTTAAAAAAGTCAGACTGGCAATAAGGTAATGTCCCTTCTGCAAAAACTTGACGATGATTTAAAGCTAGCGCTAAAAGCATCGGACCGTCTGAAAGTCTCTGTTTTAAGAATGGCTAAGGCAGCCTTGAAAAACAGGCAGATAGATAAGAGGGGAGAATTGTCCGAAGAGGACATAATCTCTGTTATCTCAACTCTATCAAAACAGGGGAAAGAGTCGATCGAACAGTTTTCAAAGGCTGAAAGGGAAGACCTTGCAGAAAAAGAGAGACAGGAACTTTTAATACTTCAATCATACCTGCCAAAACAGCTAACTACAGAAGAGCTTGATGCAATAATTGTCGAGACGATTGAAGAAACTTCTTCTAAGGGTATTGAGGATTTTGGTAAGGTTATGCGTCTTGTTATGCCCCGTGTAAAAGGCGCTGCTGATGGAAAGATTGTAAATCAACGGGTAAAGGATTTGTTAGAAAAAGCATGAAGCTAAGAGATATTTACAAAAAGGCTATAGAAATCGCGATTGAAAACGATCCTCGTGGCAGGGATATTGTCCTGAAGGATCTGGAGCATATAAAAAAAGACCTCGAGGATCTTAAGCCGGATGAAAAGGAATTTTTTGATAAAGAGTCACTTCAGAACCCATATTCTGATTCGAGGATTCTCTATGGAACAGATGACGAGGAGATTAAAGGTATCCTTGTCGGCATAGATATTGAGGTTGGGGAAGTGCTGCTTGCTGATAGCCTGCGTTCAAGAGGCAGACGAATCGACCTCCTCCTTTCACATCACCCCGAGGGAAGGGCCTTTGCAAATCTTTATACTGTAATGCAGATGCAGTCAGATATATTAAACAGATTTGGTGTACCTATCAATGTTGCAGAGAGTCTTATGGAGGGGAGGATAAAAGAAGTAGAAAGAAAGCTGATGCCGCTTAACCATACAAGGGCGGTTGATGCTGCGAGGCTTCTCGATATCCCATTTATGTGTCTTCATACGCCTGCTGACAACATGGTTGCGAGCTATCTCCAGAAATTATTTGATGAAAAAAAACCGCATCTTTTATCTGATGTGCTTGATATGCTTAAAAACATCCCTGAATATAAAACGGCCGGAATTAACAGTGTTGGCCCAAAGATCATTCTTGGCTCAAAAAACAGAAAGGCGGGGAAGATATTCGTTGACATGACAGGCGGTACAGAGGGGGCTAAGGAGATATTTGAGAGCCTCACAAATAGTGGGGTAAGTACAATCGTAGCGATGCACATCAGCGAGGATCACCGTAAAGAGGCAGAGAAAAATCACCTGAATGTTATTGTAGCAGGACATATTTCTAGCGATACCCTCGGCCTGAACTTGCTTTTAGACGGAATCTCAAAATATGATTCATTGGATATCCTGGAATGTTCTGGCTTTAATAGATTCAGCAGGCTGAATGAATACTGACAGCATACTTGAAGAAATAAAGTCTAAAATAGATATCGTTGATTTTGTATCCGATTATGTCCAGTTAAAGAAATCAGGCCAGAACTATAAAGGTCTCTGCCCGTTTCATTCCGAGAAAACCCCGTCGTTCATGGTCAGCCAGTCGAAACAGATATTTCACTGCTTCGGGTGCGGAGTTGGTGGGGATGTGATTGGTTTTTTGATGAAGCAGGAAAACCTGTCCTTCAATGAGGTTAAAAGGTATCTTGCAAAAAAAGCCGGCATTAAAATAACCGGCATCGGTTTTAATAAATGTGTTTCTGAAAAGCGAGAGAAATTATCCCAGATCCAGAATGAAGCCTCAAAATTTTTTATAGGGAACCTTAAGTCTTCAGATTCAGCACAGGCATATCTTAAAAAAAGGGGGATTGACGAAGTATCCATTAATAATTTTCGCATCGGCTATGCAACTGGTGAACGGGATGCGCTTTTTAGATACCTTAAAAAGAGTGGATACAACGAATCTTTGATAAAAGATTCAGGGCTTGCTGTTGCTGATGGAAGAACTTACAGGGATGTGTTCAGGGGACGTATTATCTTTCCGATATTCAACCATCAGAATGATATCATTGCCTTCGGCGGCAGGGTTATAGATAACTCCATGCCGAAGTATCTTAATTCTCCCGAAACCGAGATATTTAAAAAGGGGGATACTTTATTCGCAATAAACTTATCAAAGGATGAAATAAGAAAGAAGGGTTATGCCTTTATCGTTGAGGGGTATCTTGATGCAATAGTATGCCACCAATTTGGGTTTAAAAATACAGTTGCACCGTTAGGGACAGCCTTGACATTAAGGCACTTGCAGAGACTCAAGTCACTTACTGAAAAGGTTGTTTTAGTTTTTGACAGTGACGAAGCCGGCATTTCTGCTGCAAGAAGATCTCTTGCAATCCTTTGCGAGTCTGACTTCAGGGCGAAGGTCTTATTGCTGCCTGAAGGCGAAGACCCTGATAGTTTTTTGATAAAAAATGGAAGCCAGCCTTTTATGGAAATGCTTCCAAATGCCATGTCGCTGGTAGAGTTTCTCATAAATACGTCAAAGGGAGATGTGATAGATACCGCAAGGGAAGCCCTCGGAATGATAGCGAGCATAAAAGATATAATCTTGGCAGACAAACTTTTGGGCGAACTTGCCGATAGATCAAGGATTAACGAATCTGTTCTAAGAAGTGAACTTAAGAAGATGAAAAAAAAGACAAAGATTAGTTTTGAAGGACTTGCTCCAGTAAAGGCAGTAAAAAATATTGAAGAATATCTTCTCTTAAGTGCAATAATTACATTTCCTGAGAAGGCTGAGAAAATAATTTCAAGACTTAACATTGAAGACCTTAGGGAAAGAACTATAATATCTTTATTTGAAAAAATTAAGGCTTTCGAAGCTAAGTTTAATATAAACTCTCTAATTAATGATGCGGATGATGAAGAAGGAACACTTATTAGAGAACTTTCTCTTGAGCCGGGTTTTGATTTAGAACACATCGACAGAAACATCGATGACTGTCTGCAGAGACTGGCACAGAGAAGATTTGAAGAAAGAAGGAAATTAGCAGAAGAATCAAGTAATATAGCGGTTCTTGATTCATTATTGAAAGAAAAGCGCAGATTTATTAAAGGGGCGCATCTATGAAACATTATTTTGACTATTTTGAAGAATATAATGAGGAGAAGGACGTTAAATATTCCGAGCCTGAACTGGATGAGGAGGCTACAGAAGAAGAGGAAAAGGTTCCTTATTTTACAGAATGTGAAAAAGACCCTGTCAGGATATATCTGAAGGAAATGAGCAGTGTGGCGCTTCTTACGAGGGAAGGCGAGATCGAGATTGCTAAGAAGATAGAAGATGCAAGGGAGAAGGTTTATAAGGTTATATTTTCAATGCCTTTTACTCTTAGAAAACTTATAGCCTTAGGCAATCTGGTTAGAAGTGGAGAAGCCCCTCTTGCAGAGATTATTCAGAATTGCGAAGAAGAAACAGAGGAAGACCTGTTATTAGAGAGAAAAAGATTTTTTGAGATTACAAAAGAAATTGATCGCCTGGATCAGAAGGGGAAAGGATACCTTAAGAAGCTAAAGGAAACCATGCCTCTAAAAACATCAGGGTTAGATTCTCGCCAGGAAAATATGTACGCCTATCGCGCACTAATCAAGATACTCGAAGAGAACAGGAACAAGATACTCGAGAAAGTACATGACCTCAAATTAAAAGAAGACGTCGTTGCAGCATTCGCAGAAGAGTTAAAACGTTCAGTTGCAGAGATGGATGACCTGCAGAAGAAGATTTTAATTGCAAAGAAAAAGGCAAAGAATTCAAAATCTGATATTGAGAAAGAACATCAGTTATATAAAAAGAAAATTGAGAAAATAGAAGTCCTGTTTGTCATGAAGTTTTCCGAGATGAAGAAGGCATTGAGGGTCCTTATCTGGAGCGAGAAAGAAGTATTTGAGGCAAGAAAGGCTCTGATAGAAGCCAATCTGCGGCTTGTGATAAGCATTGCTAAGCGATATTTAGGCAGGGGGTTAAGCTTTTCAGATCTCATACAGGAGGGAAATAGCGGACTTATGCGGGCTGTTGATAAGTTCGAGTACAAGCGTGGCTATAAATTCAGCACGTATGCAACGTGGTGGATCAGGCAGGCAATAACAAGGGCGCTCGCAGATCAATCGAGAACGATAAGGATACCTGTACACATGGTTGAGACCATTAACAAGATAACAAGGGTGACAAGGGAACTCGTCCAGGAGAAGGGAAGGGAGCCAGCACCTATTGAAATTGCTGAGACATTGAAAATACCTGTTGAAAAGGTGAATGCGATACTAAAGATATCAAAGGAACCCATCTCTCTCGAAACCCCTATCGGAGAAGAAGAAGACAGTCATCTCAGGGACTTTATAGAAGATAAGGCGATGTTGTCTCCACTTGATTTTGCTATACAGGGTGATATGAAGAAAAAGGTAGACCAGATTTTGTGCTCGTTAACTCCTAAAGAAGAGGAGATTATAAGAAAGAGGTTTGGTATTGGTGGATACATTCCTCATACCCTTGAAGAGGTGGGTCTGGAATTTGATGTTACCCGTGAGAGAATAAGGCAGATAGAGGGAAAGGCAATTAGAAAATTAAAGCACCCATCCAGAAGTAAGTGGCTCAGGGAATTTATTGAAAAACCTTGACCTCGAATAATAACAAGGTTATACTAAAAAGTTATGACTTTAATTGAGTATTTCAGGGCCCATAGCTCAGTTGGAAGAGCTACCGGCTCATAACCGGTTGGTCCCAGGTTCGAGCCCTGGTGGGCCCACCAGACAATTTTGCTCAGTAAATAGAACGTAAAATTTTAAATTTGAGAGTTAAAGTAAAAGAGAAAAGGTGAAGGAACAACTCGAACGCTTAACAAAGCTTCAACAAATTGATTCTAATATCCTCAATAAAAAGCTCATGATAGACGATATCCCTTCAAAAATATCTGAGGCAGAACTGCCGGTTAAGGAAATCGATGCTGGTCTTGATAAGATAAAAGATCGGAAGGATTCCCTTGAAAAAAAGAAACGTGAGAAAGAGAGGAAAATTGATGATATAGGTGAAAGAATCAAAAAACTGAAAGCTCGTATTACAGAGATAAAAACAAACAAGGAATATCAAGCACATCTAAAGGAAATAGAGGCTGCAGAAAAGGAGCGTTATTCTGTAGAAGACGATATACTTATCCTCATGGAGGAGCTAGATGCCACTTCAAAGGGAATGGAAATAGAGGAAGCAAAACTCAGAATTGAGAAGAATAAGATTGAGGCTTTTAGGAAGGAACTTGAGGCTGAGCTGTTAGAGGCTGAGAAAGAACTTTTACCCCTTAATGAAGCAAGGTCAAAGATTGTCGATTCCATTGACAAAGCGATATATAACCAGTATATGACCTTGATTGAATCTTGCAATGCAGTAGCTGTGGTAGAGGCAAAAGAAGAAATATGCCAGGGGTGCAATATGAACATACCTCCTCAGTTCTTTGTCGAAATAAAAAAGAATGAGGAGATTATCCATTGTCCTCAATGCCGCAGAATACTCTACTTCAAAGTTAATAATTGACTGTTTCAAACACCTCTTTTAAAAATTAAATTTTTATTATATAATAATAAAAGAATATTATAGATTCAGAGCAGGAGAGATGGCCGCCCCTGACGCACCTTCGGTGCGAGTGACCAGTGAGGAGTTTTCTAAAAACTGGTAACTAACTGATTACTCCGGGGTTTGCCCCGGGTGGGGAGGAAAGTCCGAGCTCTACAGGGCAGGGCGCTCCGTAATGCGGAGTGGGGGTGACCCCAAGGAAAGTGCCACAGAAAGGGAAACCGCCCCGACTTTGTCGGGGTAAGGGTGAAAAGGTGAGGTAAGAGCTCACCAGTTGAGATGGTGACATCTCAAGCTTGGAAAACCCCGCCTTGAGCAAGGTCGAATAGGTTCCGCCTTGAGAAGGGCCCCTTCAAATCCCCACCGCCCGAGGCGGATTGGGGAGGCGGAACGGGTAGCGACCGCAAGAGTCTGGTGGTAACACTAGACCTTAGATGAATGGCCATATAAACAGAACTCGGCTTATGGCCTGCTCTGAACTTAGCAACCTTAACGAGAAACGGAGAATTTTAAAGTTTTGAGGTAATAGTTCACCCCCACCCTAACCCTCCCCCGTCAAGGGGGAGGGAACTTATTAGATTCGCTGATAAATATTCCCCCTCTACTGGCGGGAGGGGGTTAGGGGGAGGGGGTGCTGAACTATTACGTTTTGAGTTTTAAACTATTTTTAAGCTGATTGTATAACCTAGTAATATAGTTCTGAGGTAGGAATGGATGATCATAAACTAAAAGTCTTCTGTACTGTAGCTGAGACAAGGAGCTTCTCAAAGACGTCTGAAATTATCCATCTCACCCAGCCTGCTGTAAGCCTTCAGATTCAGTCCCTCGAAGAGGTATATGAAACAAAATTATTTGATAGGTCATCAAGCACAGTTGCCCTTACCCCTGCAGGGGAGGTTTTATATAAATATGCGAAAGAAATCCTTGCACTTTATGCATCGGCAGAGAAGGTAATAGGGAAACTAACAGGCCTTGTTAAAGGAAGCATAACTATAGGTGCCTGTTCGAATGTAGGTAACTACCTTCTTCCAAGTGTTATCACAGATTTCAAGAAGACTCACCAGAAGGTAAAGGTACATCTTCTTGTTTGTAATACAAAAAGAGTTATTGAACTGCTTAATTCAGGCAGTATCGACCTGGGGTTAGTATCGGTAGATTCTGTAAGACAGAAGATGATTGTTAAAAAACTGGTCTCTGATGAACTTTTGGTGATTGTATCACCTGATCATCCATGGGCAAAGAAAAAAGAAGTTCCTGTATCAGACCTTACAAAGGAACCTTTTATATTCAGAGAAGCTGGCTCGGGAACAAGGCAGATGATAGAAAAGTTTCTCGCCAGACACGGAATTACACCACATGAGATGAAAATATCTACTGTCCTGGGAAGCACAGAAGCTATAAAAGATGTGGTTGAAAATGGTTTGGGTATCTCGATAATCTCAGGCTGGGCTGCAAGAAAAGAAAGTAAATATGGAACCCTCCGCCTGTTAAGGTTAAAAGAGGAGAAGATGGTAAGAGATTTTTCACTTATTATTAATAAAAATTCAGTTTCGTCAAGCGCCCTTGATGAATTCCTGACATTCCTGAAATCATATCCATTTGATAAACTACTGACTTAACTCTTACTAATTGCTAATTGCTTATGCCATACTGTCAGGGTAGGACATTGTTTTATCAGAAGCTACATTGTGAAAAGGTAAAAGCCTATTCAGGTATTTTTCTGAATAAATGAACAGCCACTGTTCCGAATATTATCGGCATAAGCCATGCAGCAATGAAGGGTGGCACTATTCCTGCATAGCCCATGGAAAGCATAAGTGTGTATGTAAACCAGTAAATCATGCTTATAAGTAGACCAAGCCCTGCAGCAAAGAGGCCTCCACCAATTTTGCTCCTGACTGAAAGAGATATGCCGAGGAGAATCATAAAAAGGTTTATCAATGGGTATGAGACCTTTGAGTTAAGGTCTATTATGAGCTTTGTGTTTTTGAACCCCGATCTTTTCAGCCTCTCTGTATATTTGTACAGTTCAACCATCCCCATTTCTTCTGGTTTTTTAATTCCTTCACTGAAGAATTCAGGAGACTCAAGAGATGGATATTCCAGCTCTGCTTTTCTATCGACCTTTCCACCTTTTATGTCATAAATGATTACATTTTTTAGTTTCCATATGCCTGAATCTCGAGATTCATCCCATTTTGCATCTTCTGCTTCTAGCCTTTCCTTGAGGCTATCTTTCTCGAAAACAAAAATGCTGACACCCTTTGCAAGTTTTTTTTCGGGGATGTAAAGTTCGATCCTGACCGGAGATCCATCCGCTGACCTTAACCAGAGAGTGCCTTCTTCAAAAGTTATTTTTTTATCGTTTTCCTTAAGAGTGTTTTTTAATTCACTCGACCTCCTTAAAAAATCAGGAGCGACAATCTCTCCGTTGATAAAGGCAAACACACTTAGCAATATGCCGGATATGATGAAGGGATAAAAGATGGTTTTTAATCTGCCGCCAGTGGCCTGTATCGCTATAAATTCTCTGTTTCTTGAGGCCTGGCTGAATATAAATAAACTGCATATCAAGACGGCAGCAGGCAGAAGGTAGAGTAAGAATTTAGGAAAGTTGAAAAAGGCATAAAGCAACAAATTTTCAAGGGAAGGCCTGTTAGGCATAAAATCGTCTATCTTGTCTATGAGATCGAGGATGCTGAATATCAGAGCAAGCCCTATGCTTATTAGAGATAAAAGCTTGAAGAATTCTTTAAGATAATATTTCTGTAATTTTAGCATATTTAGTGGTGAATGGTCTTCATTATTTACTTGTTTCGCGCCCTTCTGAAGAGGTATAACCCCAGGAGTCCCAATATTACTGAAGGTGTCCAGGCGCCAATATAATGAGATATCTTGCCAGCCTTGACAAGATTTTCACCGTATACCAGGAGAATATAATAAATAGTGAACACCCCCAACCCCAGGGCCAGGCCACCGAGTCTTCCGGATTTCCCGGCTATAAGAGAAAGGGGCGGTCCTATAAAGATAAGGATTATACAAAGTAAAGGCAACGACAACCTCCGGTGGAGCTCAAGCTGTAATGATGAATTATGGTTAGACCCTTCCCTTATCTCTTTTATTAGTTCAAAGGGGGTAAGCTCGGTATTTTTTTTGGATGGGAGATCTGATTTAAGTCTCAGTGTCATGCTGTATCTTTCGAAAAACAGTTCGGTTGTGCTATCCCCTTTTGCAATGTGAATATATCCTTCCCTGAGGGAAAGGTTTGTATTAAGACCCTCTGAGATATAGAATTTCCCTGCTTTTGCCAGCAGCACCCTCGGCTCATTTTTAATCCTTCCATCATACATAAAAAATCCTTTAAAGGTGTCTTGAGATGGCTTCTCTCGTATCATGATAACGATGTCTTTGAATGCTGTATTGAAAGTACCTTCCTCGATAGCCAGGGGTAAACGGACTTTGATGATATCTGTTAGCTCGTTTCTGAGCCATATGCTACTTTTTGGTCCAATATATGAACTTACAGTTATGTTTAGCAAGAAACATAGCGTTCCGAGTATAAAAACAGGTTTTGAAACGCCTTTAAAATCTAAGCCGCTGGCCTTTAATATTAAAATTTCGTTATCAAGATTTAGACGTCCATAAACAAGAAGTGTTGAGAGAAGAAGCGCCATGGGGATGGTGAGCAAAAGTAATTGCGGTTGCAGGCAGAAGATAAGTTTTGCCATGTCTACCACTGATACACCGACGCCTGATAGGAATCTGCTCAGCCTGAGAAGTTTTTCCATCATCAGGATAAGATTTAAAAATGTAAGGGTGAGTATAAAGGTAAAGGTTAATTCCTTTAATATTGACCTGTGTATTATTTTCATGGATTGATATTGAAGTATTTTAGCATAACCCTATATAGTCCTACCTCAAATACGTTGATCTCTCAAGTTCCGTTTCTTTCTTTTTCATCCTTGATGAGCAGGAGTTGGGGCAGCAAAAAATGTTGAAAAAAGCACAAGATATATAGAATAAATCCTTGACGGTGTGCTACTATTCAGTGCCGTATAGATTAGACGAGTCGGCATTTTGCTTAATTAATGTATTCCTTGTTAAATGGCTGTGGTAAGAGCGGGGAGCTGTCCTGCATATCGAGACCGTCATTCAGATTTGTTTTAAGGGCGGTAAACCTCTTAAAGTTAAGAGGAGAGAATGAGGATTAAACTTACATTATTTCCTGCCAATGGGAAAGTTATCCTACCTGTAAGCTACAATTATTTTCTAACCAGCTTGATATATAAAATTAGTAACAATTTAGCCAACCGAAGATAAATTTTCCAAATAAATTTTCCTCTTGCGTTCCCTTCCTTCCTTTTGTTATTCTTTAATCCAGAATAAACCAGACAGGATATTAATGCAAGATATAGACATTGTTTTTCGCAACA
>JBGOWS010000229.1:0-3976 GCA_041478735.1 Thermodesulfovibrionia bacterium
TATCTCAACCATATCAGCACCTGTCTGCTTTGATATGTTAATATCGCTGACATCTGGATTTATAAATAGACTAACAGGTGTGCCGGAATCATGAATCTTTTTAATTGCTTCGCTAATGTTTCTTTTTTTTGACTTAACATCCAGCCCACCCTCAGTTGTGAGTTCCTGCCTTTTTTCAGGCACAAGTGTGACCATATCAGGCTTTATTTTTGTAGCGATGCTTATCATTTCTTTGGTAGCTGCCATTTCGAGGTTTAGCTCGACAGGTACAAATTCTTTTAGTAACTTCAAATCCCTGTCCTGGATATGACGCCTGTCTTCCCTTAGATGAACAGTAATTCCGTCTGCTCCACCGAGTATTGCCAGGGTAGCAGCCATAGCAGGGTCGGGATCTATTCCCTTTCTTGCCTGTCTTATGGTGGCCACATGATCGATATTAACACCCAATAACATCAAAGCACCTTTAATTTCAAGTTAAAATTATCAATTATCACGTTAAATCTCATTGATAATTTTGCATTGATAATTGTTAATTTTGAAGTGATTTTAACATATTCTCGGCAATTGGTCCCCTGATAGCATATCCACTATTCTGGTACCGCCTATAGCTGTCTTAAGTAAAACCATTCCAGCCGGGGTTTCTTGTACATCTCCAATTATCCGGGCTTCTTTCCCCAGAGGATGTTTTTTTATAGTATTTACGAGTAATTCTGCCACATCCGATTTTACTATTGCAACAAGTATTCCTTCATTTGCTACGTAAAGCGGGTCAAGGCCGAGGAGCTCACATGCACCTTTGACACCCGCTGGTACAAGCACAGATGTTTCTTCAATAACTATACAGAACCCCGAATCCATTGCGATTTCTTTGAGGGCTGATGCAAGTCCTCCCCTGGTGGGGTCTCTCATGGCATGTACCTTTTTAGTTATATTTAGCATTTCACTGACAAGACTGTTTAGAGGTGCTGTATCACTTAATATCGGCGGGTTAAAACTTATATCGTTTCTCTCTGCAATAATAGAAATCCCGTGATTTCCAATAGGGCCGCTCAAGATAACTTTATCACCCGGCATAACCCTGCTGGGTGAGATATCAATCCCTTTTTCAATTATCCCGATACCAGAAGTATTTATGAATATGCCATCGGCCTTGCCTTTGTCAACTACCTTTGTATCTCCGGCAATTATTTTTACCCCTGATTTTTTTGCGGCAACTGACATAGAAGAAAGAATCTTTTTTAAATCTTTGAGAGGAAAACCTTCTTCGAGAATAAGACCTGCTGTAATATAAAGAGGTCTTGCTCCCACCATGGAAAGGTCGTTCACAGTGCCATAAACAGAAAGTTCTCCGATGTTTCCCCCTGGAAAGAATATGGGAGAGACAACATAAGAATCTGTAGTGAATGCAATCTTTCCATTATTTATGTCTTCAAGCACAGCAGAGTCATTCAGTGATTTAAGCTCGAATTCAGGAACAAAATATTCCTTAATTAACTGGTACATCATTCTTCCGCCACTTCCATGACCAAGTAAAATTCTATCCACGATACCCTCCTGCTGAATATTTATAATATGCGGCGCAGGTTCCCTCTGTGCTGACCATACACGCACCTACAGGGTGTTCAGGTGTGCATGTCTTTCCGAACAAAGAACAATCTGTTGGTATCTTGACCCCTCTAAGGACTGGACCACATAAACAGGATTTCGGCTCCCTGGAGTCAGGAATTTCAATATTAAATGCCTTTTGGGCATCCCAACGGCTAAAGCTATCCTTTAATCTAAGTCCGCTCAGGGGTATTGTTCCGAGTCCCCTCCAGTTTGCATCGCATAGTTCAAAGTATTCATTCATGAGAGACACAGCCTTTTGATTACCTTCCTCTCTTACAACTCTCTTATATTGAATCCCGACTTCTGCCCTGCCTGATGCAATCTGTTCAATGAGCATAATAATACCCTGAAGTATGTCTTCTGCCTCAAAACCTGTTACGACTGAAGGTATTCTGTAATCAGCTGCAATAAATCTGTAGGGCCTGGTTCCTATAATTGTACTTACATGTCCAGGAAGAATAAAACCATCTACCCTTAAATCATCGCAATCAAGAAGGGCTTTAAGAGCCGGAGGAACTACCTTGTGTGCAGAGTATATATAAAAATTACCGACCTCTAACCTTTCTGCCTCAAGAAGGGTTCCGGCAATAGATGGTGAGGTTGTTTCAAAACCTGTTGCAAAGAATACAACATTTATATTTTTATTTTCCGATGCAAGTTTTAGTGCGTCAATCGGGGAATAGACAACCTTTATATTAGCGCCTTCGGCCTGTGCACTATAAAGAGATTGTTTACTTCCTGGTACTCTCATCATATCGCCGAATGTCGAAAGGATAACTCTGTCCAGCCTTGAGATTGCGATAGCAGTATCCACATCTTTTATTGGTGTGACGCACACAGGGCATCCAGGGCCGCTCAGGAGGTTAATGCCCTTAGGAATGATATCCCTGATACCATGTCTGAATATTGCAACAGTATGCGTCCCGCATACCTCCATGAGGTTAAGAGGCCTGCCTACAGAATCTGTAATCTTTTTTATCCTGTCAACTACTTCCCCATTATCAATTCTCAATCCCTCCCTTAATCCTTTCCCTTATTATATACGCCTGCCCGAGGGATATGCCAGCATCGTTACCTGGAACCTTTTTAGGTATGTGAACTTCTGCGCCCATAGATTTAAGTCTGGGAATTGTCCTTTCCATCAGATACATGTTTTGAAATACCCCACCGCATAAGACAATGTCCTTTATAGAATAGAGGGAAGAAAGCTTATTTACAACTCTGAAAATAACACTGACCAGAGTATTATGGAATTTAGATGAAATGATACCTTTACCTTCCCCTTTTAACATATCCTCCATAATCCTTAAGATGGTATGGGAGAAATCGATTTCTATAATCTCTCTGAATTTTATATCGACAGGGTAATCAGCAACTAAGTCAGGGGTTGTCAGAGACTCTAAGGCAATTGCTGCCTCTCCTTCAAATGTATTCTTATCACATACCCCAAGTATGGCTGATACTGCGTCAAACAGTCTACCAGCACCTGATGAGAGGGGTGAGAATTGTTTTTTATCTATAATCTTCAGGATATCTTTAATCTTACTGTCGCCGTACTTATCAATAAAACCAATAGATTTTAGATAGGATAGTGCATCATCTCCGGCTATGTCTCTGATATAACTTACAGCAATTCTCCAGGGTTCCTTTACTGATGTTTCACCGCCTGGAAGTGGAATATATTTGAATTGGCCTGCTCTCATAAAACCCAGTATGTCAGCAATCAAAAATTCTCCACCCCACAGATTCCCATCGAGGCCGTAACCGGTTCCATCAAAAGAGACGCCTATAACCTTTCCCTTAATACCCTTTTCAGCCATAACAGATGCAATATGGGCATAGTGGTGTTGAATGCCAAACTTTTTAATGCCTTCCTGTTTTAGCGCCCATTGTGTTGATAGATACCCGGGATGAAGGTCGTAAGCAAGGGCCTCAGGCTTTACCCTGTAAACATCTTTCATGTTTTTTAAGCTCTCTTCAAAAAACTTCAGTGTTTCATAGTTTTCCATATCACCTATATGTTGACTCGGTATTGCAAAACTTCCCTTTGTAAGTGTGAAGGTATTCTTGATATCAGAGCCACATCCGAGAACATCAGGGCCATCCTCATGAAGGGGAATAGGGTCAGGCACGTATCCCCGTGATCGACGTATGAAGAGAGTTGAGAGTTGAGAGTTGAGAGTTGAGAGTTTTAATCCTTCACTATTGACTATTGACTTTTGACTAATGACTCTTACAACTGAATCATCAACCCGCATAAATATATCCCTGTTGTGAATAAGGAATGCATCAGCAATTTCTGAAAGCTTTGAAACAGCCTCCTCGTTGTCGATGACTATGGGCTCTTCTGAAATATTTCCGCTTGTCA
>JBGOWS010000075.1:0-9052 GCA_041478735.1 Thermodesulfovibrionia bacterium
ACAATAAAGAAAAGAGGGAAATTAAGAGAAGGAAAATCCAAATAGAGAAAGCATATCAGAGGACACAGAGGGGAGGGAATAAAATTTCCTCAATATTGTTGATATTTAAGTGTTTTCTCTGTGTTCTCTGTGGTTAAGTTTTGACAATACGATTTAGATTATGAGGGCGGAATTATGAATAAAAAAAATACTACAGATTTTTTACTAAGAAAAATAAGAGAGAAAAGCGCATCTGTTGGTATCATAGGTCTTGGTTATGTAGGTCTTCCCCTTGTCAAAGAATTTCATGGTGCTGGTTTTAATGTTACAGGCTTCGATATTGACCCACAAAAGGTTGAAATGCTTAATAATGGTAAAAGCTATATAAGACATATCCCATCAGAGAGCATAAAGAATCTGGCAGGAGACGGCAGATTCAATGCGACCACAGATTTTACAAATCTTAAAGATATGGACTGCATCATTATTTGTGTACCGACACCGCTTAATAAAAACAGGGAGCCTGATTTATCATATGTTTTTAATACAACAAAAACCATTGCAGAACATCTGCGTAAAGGGCAACTTATTATTCTTGAATCCACGACGTATCCAGGCACGACTGACGAAGATATGAAGAAGATACTCGAAGAGACGGGACTCAAAGCAGGAAAAGATTTTTATCTTGCCTATTCACCTGAAAGAGAAGACCCTGCTAATAAAGACTTTACGACATACAAAATTCCAAAGGTTGTTGGAGGTTATACCCGAAATTGTCTGAAGGTTGCAAAGGCATTATATGATTCTTTCGTTATCAGGACTGTACCTGTCTCCTCTACAAAAGTAGCAGAGGCCACAAAACTTCTCGAGAATATTTACAGGTCAGTAAATATAGCACTTGTTAATGAGATGAAGATGCTTTTTGACAGGATGGGGATTGATGTCTGGGAGGTTATAGATGCTTCAAAGACAAAGCCGTTCGGATTTCAGGCATTCTATCCAGGGCCTGGTCTTGGTGGACATTGTATACCCATAGACCCTTTTTATCTTACATGGAAGGCAAGGGAGTACGGTTTCCCCACGAGGTTTATAGAACTTGCTGGTGAGATAAATACATCACTGCCTCAATATGTAATAAGCAAAGTGGCGGATGCACTTAACAAAGAAGGAAAATGCATAAAGGATTCAAAGATACTCATACTCGGTCTTTCATATAAAAAGGATGTTGATGATGTAAGGGAATCCCCATCACTTGAACTTATTGAGCTTCTTAGGGATAAAGGTGCAAAGGTTGATTATAATGACCCTTATGTACCAAAGACTCATAAAATGAGGCACTACGATCTTAAGATTTCCTCTGTGCCCCTGACAGAAAAAAATCTCAAAAAATACGACTGTGTCGTGATATCAACCGACCATTCTTCTTATGACTATGGTTTTATAGCTAAACACAGCAGGCTCATTGTGGATACACGGAATGCGATGAAAGAGGTTTATGGTTTTGCAAAAGGGAAGATAATAAAGGCGTAAAGGTAGACAAAATTATGAGGAAAGACTTTTTGGTATTTGGAAGTCCCTTAATTGAACAACCAGAGATAGACGAGGTAGTTTCCTCTTTGAAATCTGGTTGGCTTGGCACAGGTCCGAAAGTCCACAGATTTGAAGAGATGTTTAAGGAATATAAAGGGACAAAATACGCAATGGCTTTAAATTCGTGCACGGCTGCCCTGCACCTTTCCATGCTTGCCATTGGCATAAAGCCTGATGACGAGGTGATCGTCACCGCAATGACATTTGCAGCCACAGCCAATGCGGTGATTCACGCTGGAGGCAAACCCGTTTTTGCCGATTGCAAACGGGACACAATGAACATTGATCCGGATGATATTAAAAGAAAGATTACAACTAAAACAAGGGCTATAATCCCTGTTCATTTTGCTGGCAGGCCATGTGAAATGGATGCGGTTATGGATATTGCAGGGCAGTACGATCTAAAGGTTATAGAAGATTGTGCACACGCCATCGAGACCGAATATCATGGGAAAAAAGCAGGGACTTTTGGAGATTTAGGATGCTTCAGTTTTTATGTCACAAAAAATATCGTGACAGGCGAAGGAGGAATGGTTATTACTGATAATGAAGATTATGCTAATGATATTAAGATATTAGCACTTCATGGAATGAGTAAGGATGCATGGAGGAGATTTAGCGATGAGGGCTACAAGCATTATCAAGTGATTTATTCAGGTTTTAAATATAACATGATGGACATTCAGGCAGCTATTGGAATTCATCAATTGCCCAGGATAGAAAAATACTGGAAACGAAGGCAGGAAATATGGGATAGATATAATGAGGCATTTAAAGATTTGCCAGTATTTACACCTGCTCCTGCTGAGCCAGATACTAGTCATGCTTACCATTTATATACTTTACTGCTTGATCTCGATAACTTAAAAATAAATAGGGATAAATTTTTGGATGAAATGACAAAACAAAATATAGGGGTAGGAGTTCACTATATTGCATTGCATCTACATCCTTATTATCAAAATACTTACGGTTATAAAAGAGGCAATTTTCTAAATGCTGAATGGATTTCAGATAGAACAGTTTCTCTACCTCTTTCAGCAAAGCTGACGGATGAGGATGTAGAGGATGTGATTAAGGCAGTTAGACTTATTATAGGTGAATCTGCAAAATGAACCTCGCAAGGGAAAGCTTCTATACACTTATATTCCAGATTTCAGGTTTTCTATGTGCAACTATTGCAGGGGTTATAATTGCAAGGACGCTTGGGCCTTCTAACAAAGGAATAATCGCTGTAGCTCTCCTCTATCCATCGCTTTTTTTTACTATATTCAATCTTACAGTTGGACTAGGAATAATGCACCACTTGGGCAAGAGAGAATATGATGCAAAGACGTTTGCTGGCAGTGCACTGATTATGTTAGTCGTGATGAGTTTTTTATCCCTGTCTGTTTTCTTTGTTACTGTTGGCCTTTTCAGGGAAATTCTTTACAAAGGAATAGAGATAAAGTATCTAATAATTGCAGGCATTTCAGTCCCTTTTTATCTGATGCTTTATTACTATTCCTCGATACTTCAAGGAAGCATGGACATAAAGGGGTATAACGTAGCTAATCAGCTTTCGTCATTCTTTAACCTTTTTTTTGTTCTGGTATTCATTTTTTTATGGGAATTTACAGCATTAGAAGCAGTAATTGCAGGAATAAGCGGGATTGTCTTAGGAGGTTTATTTTCTCTTTTTAAAACAATTAAAAGAACAGGGGGCATTTCTTTTAATAAGGAACTTACTGGTAGAATAGTAAAGGATGGAGCAAAGATTCACATAGGTGCAATAGCAACTTTCATATTTAGCCAGGCTAATATTTTTATACTCAATTATTATGCAACAACATCTGAAGTTGGTTTTTACTCTGTTGCATTTAGCCTTGCAAATATCATTTTTTTCTTTTCAATATCTCTGGAAATAGGGCTTTATCCAAAAATGGCACATGCTACCATGGAAGAAGCAGTTACGCTTGTCCAGGTCGCAACGAGACAGATCCTGCTTATAACAACATTTGCGGCTATCACGATGGCAGTCTTTTCAAAATTTATAATTTTGATTTATGGCGGGACGGCGTTTCTGCCATCGGTAACTCCACTTCTTATCCTCTTGCCGGGCATGGTTATTTTCGTAATTCCAAAGATTCTTTCAACGCTCTGGGTACGAAAGGGCTGGTTTCTACCTCTCACATTTATCTCATCCGGCATTGCCGCATTAAGTATTCTCTTGAATCTCTTGTTGATTCCCAAATATGGCGCGAATGGTGCCGCTATTGCGACGACGCTGACCTATGGCGCGGCAAGCCTGCTTGTGCTTTTTTTGTTTTGGAAGTTTGTTAGTAAAAACGTGATGACCCTCTTCCGCCCGGAACACGAGGATTTTGCAATTTATAAGGAAATATACGGTGTTTTTACAAGGAGGTGAAAAAGTGTCAGAGATTAAGAACGAGAAAACAAAAGAAAAAATCGAGCAAATTAAGCGATTTTGGGACGAAAAAGCGAGAACTTTTAAAACAGACCCCACCGCAACTCTGGGAGATTCGATACTAAAAGACATAGAAGCAAGAGAGATCATCAAATTCGTAAAGAATGGCCAGAAAGTTCTTGACTGCGGGTGCGGTAACGGGACATCATCCATCCAGATAGCGAGCAAAAGGAGCGTTGACCTTATCGGCATAGATTATTCTGAAGATATGATTGAAATGGCCAATGTCAATCTTAGCGTGGCCGAGCCGACGTTAAAGAGTAAGGTTCGGTTTGAAAAGGGCGACGTATTAAACCTTAATTACGAAAAAGACAATTTCGACACTGTAATTACTGTGAGATGTCTTCAGAATCTCCCTACTTTTGAGTTGCAAAAACAGGCCATTATGTCTATCAAACGACCCCTAAAAATTGGTGGACATTTTCTGATGCTGGAGTGTTCACATGATGGGCTAACACGATTAAACAAGACGTTGAAATATATGGGAGTCGCGCCAGTAACTGCCCCGTGGCACAACTTATTTTTTAATGATAATGACTTATTTGTATTAGCCCAAGAAATTAATTTTCCGTTAATCAAAGTAATAAATGTTAGCGGAGTTTATCAGTTGCTTGCCTTAGGTATTAATTATCGACTTCGTCATCTCGCAAAATTCATACCGCCCTTTTTGAACATCGGCTATCATAAATTGTATTTATGGGAAAAACAAAATTGAATATTCTTGTCTGTAAGAGGTGGTAAAGCAAAGAATCTCCGAGTCACTAACAGGCGTGCATTATTGTTACATGATAGGTTGGGGGACATCAATTTGAAGAAAAAAGGTAATACACTAAAATGCATTGTCGGTGAACTAATAGGCAATTTACCACGTCCGCAGCTTTACTACTTAGGATTTCGTGACTCATTTACAAGAAAGTTTTTAGAAGAGAGCGAGGATAAGCTGGTTCTTAATTTGGGCTGTGGTGAAACGAGGTATGGAAGAAATCATATTAATTTGGATATAGCTGTAAGCAGGGAAGTAGATATTGTCGCTGATGCTTACAAATTACCATTTAAAAATAATACGTTTGACTATGTATTTAGCGGTGCGGTGTTGGAGCATGTAAGGCGCCCATATATCGCTGTGGAGGAAATTTTTAGGATTTCTACGCCCGGAGGGGAAAGTAATTGCCACAATACCATTTCTTGCGCCATTTCATGTGTGCCCGGGCACAAAAGATGATTATTTTAGAGTGACAGAAGAAGGATGCCGTGAATTATTTTGCAAATTCAAAATACAAGAAATCGGTGTCATATCAGGGCCTGCAACTGCTTTTTGTTTATTAACGCATGGTTTTGTAGAGACTTTATTGCTAAGAATTATCAAGAATGAATCCATTGTAAGTTTGCTGACCATATTTACTGGGTGGCTATTGTATCCGTTCAAATTTCTAGATAGATTCCTCATAAAGCTTCCTGAAGCACATAAATACGCGGCAATGTTCTATATTAAAGCCAACAAAGAGGTGTAATGGAAAAAGTAAAAGTTTCTTTTTTCCTCGGGTCTCTTGCTATTGGCGGCACACAAAAAAACGTAGTCAATATTTTGAAAAATATAGACAGAGAAAAGTTCGAGCCAAGACTATGTTGTCTTTTTTCAGGAGGGCCTTTTGAAAAGGAGATTAACCCTCTGAATATCCCTACCCTAATCTGCAATTATGGTCCTATTTATGACATCAGGACATATTTAAAAATTATTTATTTTTTTAGAGGCTCTGATATCCTACATTGCTTTGGTTACCCAACAATCTATTTTGGTGTATTGTTTGGATGGCTTGCAGGAGCTCATATAATTGTTGCTATGCAGGACAGGGATGTATGGAAAAAGTGGTATCACGTACTTTTGGATAAACTGATTAGGCCATTTGTTGATTTGTATATAGCGGATGGGAAAGGGACAATGGAATTTGCAATTAAACAGCAGGGGATTAATCCTGACAAGATAATTACCATATATGATGGTGCAGATATTGAGGCTTTAAAACCTAAGAAGACAAGAAGTGAAATCAGAGATGAATTTGGAATAGGCAATAACACAACAATTATCGGAGTTATAAGCAGGCTTGATGACAAAAAGAAGGGGATCTCATATTTTCTTAAGGCAATACCTTCAATATTAGAAAAATATTCTGATACAAGATTTATTTATTGTCGGAGATGGCGAAGACAGATACGCCCTTGAAGATCTTTCTCTCAAACTCAAAATAAGGGATAAAATAATTTTTACCGGATTTAGAGAAGATATCCCAAATATTCTTAATGCCATAGATATTTTTGTAATTCCTTCTCTGTGGGAAAGTGTTCCTAAAACACTTGTGGATGCTATGGCAATGGGGAAAGCAATAGTAGCAACCACGGCTGGTGATATCCCAGAGTTGATTAGTGATAAAAAAACAGGCATCCTTATCAGGAGGGGTGAACCAAAAGAGATTTCTGATGCGGTAAATCTGCTTATAGGGGATAGAACAAAGGTTATTGCGTTGGGAAACGAAGCATTTAATGAAATTAAGAGAAAAAGACTTGTTCTTAAAGAAAGTGTGGAGAACTTAGAAAGAAGGTATGCCCAAACTTATTCAAATTCAAAAAAGATATGGTTTTTTAGTAAAGTCGTAAGACATATATACTACATTTCTCTTTTCCCTGTTGTAGTAATATCTTTTTTTGTCATGAAGTTTGCTGAATCAGGCATAAGAAAGCTTGGTTTAAAATAATTTTTATAAAGCGAAAAGAAACATATGGAAAAAGTCTATAAACTTATTCAACGCCAAAGGCTGGGACCCAAGATTTGGGACTATTCTTATTTGCTTTTGAAGAATAATGTAGAGGTGTTCTCCACATTTAAAGCTTTAGTTAATAAGGAACATAAAGCTAGAATATTGGACGTCGGATGCGGTTTTAAGCCATGGCTTCAGATGTTTGATAAACAAAGGGTTGAATATATAGGCATTGATTTTGATAAAGAAAAATCATCAGCAGATTTTGTTGTGTCAGCAGACAAGTTCCCTTTTTCAGATAATGACTTCGATGCCTTAATATATTCTGAGGTATTGGAACATGCAGAGAATCTGAAAGGTGCCATTAAAGAAATGCGACGTGTCGCAAGAAATAATGCATTAGTTTATATTTCCGCACCTTTTGTTTTCCCTCTGCACGGTATTCCTTATGATTTTCAAAGATTAACCCGGTACTTTTATCAAAGTATTTTTAAAGAAGATGAGATTGTCTTAATCAGGGAATCAAATTCCTCTCTATCAACAGCATTTGTGGTATTTAACCTGTTTATTGAGTCAACACCATTCAGCATATTAAGGGGTTTTAAGCATTTGGTGTATATTTTTAATAATATTATCGGAATAGCTGCAGATTTGGTTGTTGAAATTGGTCTGAAGATTATTAAAGAAAGATTTAAGGAGCAGTTTTATTCAATGCCGTTAGGGTATGCATTAGTTATCAGGATCAAAAAATGAAACCGGTTAGAGTCTGTTTTATTTCACTATCAGCTTACCACCTTTTTAATCCGGGAATTAGGTCAGAATTTGGTGGAGCCGAACTGCAGTTGTATTATTTAGCAACAGAGTTGGCAAAGGATCCTCAATTTGAAATTATTTTCGTAACCAGTGATTTTGGTCAACCTGACATTGAGGTCAGGGTAGGGGTCAAATTATATAAATTATTCAGTCCACCAAAGAAACCGAGATACATAAGAACAATTATCGAGTATATAAGACTATGGTTACTGCTTAAGAAGATAAATGCCGATGTATATATACAAAGAGCTGCTGGTATTATAACGGGTTGGATAGCTTTGTTCTGCAGGCTTAATAGGAAGAAATTTATTTATATGACAGCACATGATAATGACGTGGTAGCAAATAAAAAGCCTAGCTGGATGCCCAGGGGGATTATGGGGGATATTATATGGTGGGGATTTAAGAAAGGTTTAAAAATGACGGATCTGGTTATGGTCCAGCATCAGACACAGAAGAAAAATCTTAAAAGATACTACAAAAGGGAAGGCTATATCCGACCGTCTGCGCACAGAATACCGGAGATTCGTGGACAATCAAACAAAGAATGCATTTTATGGGTTGCTAGATGTGAGGGATGGAAACAGCCTGAGATTTTTCTGGAATTGGCAGCATTATTCCCAGAAGAAAAATTTGTTATGGTGTGTCCTGTTGCGAATGATACCGGATATTTTAAAGAAATTAAAGGTCGTGCGCTAAATTTGTCTAATTTGCAATTTATTGATTATGTTCCCTTCAATGCGATTGACGAATATTTTATGAAAGCTAAAATATTTATTACTACTTCAAAAGATGAAGGGTTTCCGAATACGTTTATTCAAGCTTTCAAGAGCAAGACACCTGTCTTGTCTCTGAATGTTAATCCTGACGATATACTTGAAAGATATAATATCGGCAAATGTTCTCAAGGAGATTTCAGTCAATTGAAATTTTATTTGGAGGATTTATTGAATAATATTAAAATATGGAGGGAAATGTCAGAGAACGCATATAAATATGCTAAAAACAAGTGATGGGAAGTCTCCGCTGCAACACTGCCGTTTGGTCCCAGATATTTGTTACTTTTCCTCGGTAAAATGTTTCTTTTCCCCCGCAAAATGTTTCTTTTCGCCAAAAAAATTGTTTCATTTCCCCCAAACAAACGTTTCCTTTTGGGGGTAGTAACGTGGGGAGGACGCAAAAAGTCACCCGCCTGACATTTCGATAATCGCGCAGCGCATAGCGGCATAGCGCCCGCCGCAGACGTCGACGACTAGCGACGCCAATGTTGATGGCGCATGCCGAGCCGAACTCTCAGAGCGCAGAAAAGTATTCTCGCGAGTTTGCGGCAAAATTCGCGTAACGGCACACTCAAACCCTGGGATCTGAACGGCGCACCGCGCGCCGACGGCTGCTGCCAGCAGCGAGCCATGCACGCGCTTCGGCGCCGCAGTTCGGGTCAGATGATCGG